>NZ_JAALDW010000005.1:0-15958 GCF_014145055.1 Dietzia sp. DQ11-38-2 | reverse complement strand
CGGGTCGCCTCGACACCGGACTCGTCGGCGTCCACGGCGACCCTCGCACCCTCGACCTGCGCGGCGGTGATACCCGGCGACGCGTCGGCGGGCCCGGAGGTGCACGCGGCAGTGGCCGCGACCAGACAGAACGAGAGAACCGCCGCCCCCACTCCTCGGTTGAAGTGGCGCACGGCGGTCCTCCTGACAGTCGGGAATCGATCCCGCTGGACCCTACATGGGCCTCAGGCGGTCTCGGTGATCGGCCGGTCGACCCAGCTCATCAGATCACGCAGCTTCTGGCCGGTGACCTCGATCGGATGCTCCGCGTTCTCCTTGCGGAGCTGCTCGAGCTCCTTGTTGCCACCCTCGACGTTGGCCACGAGACGCTTGGTGAAGGTGCCGTTCTGGATGTCGGCCAGGATCTCCTTCATGCGCTCCTTGGTACCGGCGTCGATGACGCGCGGGCCCGAGAGGTAGCCACCGAACTCAGCGGTGTCGGACACCGAGTAGTTCATGCGCGCGATGCCTCCCTCGTACATGAGGTCGACGATGAGCTTGAGCTCGTGCAGCACCTCGAAGTAGGCGAGCTCGGGGGCGTACCCCGCCTCGACCATGACCTCGAAACCCGTCTTGACGAGCTCCTCGGTACCGCCGCAGAGCACGGCCTGCTCACCGAACAGATCGGTCTCGGTCTCGTCCTTGAAGGTGGTCTTGATGACGCCCGCGCGGGTGCCGCCGATCGCCTTGGCGTAGGACAGCGCGAGCGCCTCGCCCTCGCCCTTCGGGTCCTGCTCCACGGCGATGAGCGCCGGGACGCCCTTGCCGTCGACGAACTGACGGCGCACCAGGTGGCCGGGACCCTTCGGGGCGACCATCGCGACGGTGACGCCCTCGGCGGGCGTGATCAGGCCGAAGTGGATGTTGAGGCCGTGGCCGAAGAACAGCGCGTCGCCGTCGCTGAGGTTGGGCTCGATGTCCTCGGTGAAGATCTGGGCCTGCGAGGTGTCGGGGGCGAGCAGCATGATGACGTCGGCCCACTTGCTGGCCTCGGCGGCGGTCATCACCGTGAGGCCGGCCTCCTCGGCCTTCGCGCGGGACTTGGACCCCTCACGCAGACCGATCGCGACCTCGACACCGGAGTCGCGCAGGCTCAGCGAGTGCGCGTGGCCCTGTGAGCCGTAACCGATGACGGCGACCTTGCGGCCCTGGATCAGCGACAGATCCGCCGAGTCGTCGTAGAACATCTCCACTGCCATGGTGGATTCCCTTCGTGTTGGTTCGTGAAGCCGAGACTTGTGTAGGAGTCGAGACTATCGAGTGGTGGTGATGGACTTGGGGCCGCGTCCCAGCGCGACCATGCCGGATTGCACGATCTCGCGGATCCCGTAGCCGTCGAGCATGCGCAGCAGCGCGTCGAGCTTGTCGGGGGTACCGGTGGCCTCGAGCGTGAGCGATTCCGGGGAGACGTCCACGACGTGGGCGCGGAAGAGACTGGCGATCTCGACGATCTGGCCACGATTGGTGGTGTCGGCGCGGACCTTGACCAGTGTGAGTTCCCGGGCAACCGAACCGGCCGGGTCCTGCTCCACGATCTTGATCACGTTGACCAGCTTGTTGAGCTGCTTGGTCACCTGTTCGAGGGGGAAGTCCTCGACGGCCACGACGATCGTCATCCGCGAGAGACCGTCGGTCTCCGTGGGACCCACCGCGAGGGACTCGATGTTGAACCCGCGCCGGGAGAACAGCGACGCCACGCGCGCGAGCACGCCGGGCTTGTCCTCCACCAGCACGCTCAGGGTGTGGGAGCGGGCGGTCACTGGTCCTCCTCCTGGGCGGCGAGCACGGCGGCGTCGATCCGCTCGGTCACATCGTGGACATCCGCGGCGTCGTCGGCCACGGAATCGGTGTCGTCGAACAGCGGCCGGATGTCCCGCGCCGCCATGATCTCGTCATTGGACGTGCCCGCGGCGACCATCGGCCACACCTGGGCGTCCTTGCCCACGATGAAGTCGATGAGCACCGGTCGGTCGTTGATCTCCCGGGCCCGGGCGATCACCTCATCGACGTCCTCCGCGCGGTCACATCGGAGCGCGACGCACCCCAGGGCCTCGCCGAGCTTCACGAAATCGGGGATGAGCATGGACTGGGTCGACAGGTCCGTCTGCGAGTAGCGCTGGTCGTAGAACAGCGTCTGCCACTGACGGACCATGCCGAGGTTGCCGTTGTTGATCAGGGCCACCTTGATGGGCGCGCCCTCGATCGCACAGGTGGCGAGTTCCTGGTTGGTCATCTGGAAGCAGCCGTCACCGTCGATCGCCCACACCTCGGCCTCCGGCCGACCGAACTTGGCGCCCATCGCGGCGGGCACCGAGTACCCCATGGTCCCGAGGCCGCCCGAGTTGAGCCACGTGCGCGGCTTCTCGTACTGCACGAACTGCGCGGCCCACATCTGATGCTGGCCGACCCCCGCGCAGTAGATCGCGTCCGGCCCGGCGGCCGCGCTGAGCCGCTCGATCACGAACTCCGGGGAGAGCGAACCGTCGGACTGCGGCCCGTAACCCAGCGGGTACTCGGACCGGATCTCGTCCAACTCGCCCACCCACCCGGTGGGCTCGTGCAGCGCGCCGGCATCGCGTTCCCCGCGCAGCGTCTGGACGAGCTCGACCAGCACCTCCTTGATGTCGCCGACGATCGGGACGTCGACGGCGCGGTTCTTGCCGATCTCCGCCGGATCGATATCGGCGTGGATGACCTTCGCCCCGGGCGCGAAGGTGTCGAGCTGGCCGGTCACCCGGTCGTCGAAACGGGCGCCCAGCGTGACGAGTAGATCCGACTTCTGGAGCGCGGCGACCGCGGCCACGGTGCCGTGCATGCCGGGCATGCCATAGTGGAGCCGGTGTGAATCGGGAAACGCGCCCCTCGCCATCAGCGTCGTGACCAGAGGGATTCCCGTGAGCTCCGCCAGGGCCAACAGCTCCGCCGAGGCGTCCGCCTTGATCACGCCCCCGCCGACGTAGAGGACCGGTCGCTCGGCCTTGGCGATGAGCCGTGCCGCCTCCCGGATCTGTTTGCCGTGGGGCTTGGTCACCGGCCGGTACCCGGGCAGCTTCATCTCCGGGGGCCAGGAGAAGGTCATCTCGGCCTGCAGGACGTCCTTGGGGATGTCCACCAGCACCGCGCCCGGTCGGCCGGTCTGCGCGATGTGGAACGCCTCCGCGATCATCCGCGGGATGTCCTCGCCGTGCGAGACGAGGAAGTTGTGCTTCGTGATCGGCATGGTGATGCCGGAGATGTCGGCCTCCTGGAAGCCGTCCGTGCCGATGAGCGCGGTGCCCACCTGCCCGGTGATGGCGACGATCGGAACCGAGTCCATCTGCGCGTCCGCGAGCGGCGTGACGAGGTTGGTGGCCCCCGGGCCCGAGGTGGCCATGCAGACGCCGACCCGGCCGGTGGCCTGCGCGTACCCGGTGGCCGCATGACCTGCGCCCTGCTCGTGCCGGACCAGCACGTGTCGGACCTTGACCGAGTCGTAGAGGGGATCGTAGACGGGCAGGATCGCGCCGCCGGGGATCCCGAAGACGACCTCGGTGCCGATCTCCTCGAGGGACCGGACCACCGCCTGGGCGCCCGTCATCCGCTCGGGGGCCGCGGACCGGGCCCTGTGCTCTGCACCCGGACGGGGTCCGGGCTGTGCCGTTGGTGCGCTCACTTCAACTGTCCTTCATGGTGGTCGTGGAGCTGACGTTCGTCGCCGCACCCGGTCCGGTGGGACCAGGGGAACCCGGCAACAAAAAACCCCCGACGGCCACGGGGGCCGGCGAGGGTGCGCGTCGACGGAAAGCCAGGTAGCGGCTCAGGCGCCGACGCGCCGGCCGAGTACTAGACCGTTCCAGGTGTTCACGCGCTCAGGTTAGGCCCCGGCCGTCACGGTCGTCAACTCGTGGATACCCGATCCCACATCGTGGACCGTGAGACAGTGGAGGGCATCATGAGCGCCCCATTCAGAGCACCCCACCCGGAATCCACGCCGAGCGACCGCGCACTGTTCCGGGTCAACCCCATGTCCTACGCCGTCATCGCCGTCGTCGGCCTGGCGATCCTCTGGCCCGTCAGCACCTACCCCGTCGCTCTCGGGTGGCTCGTGCTGCTCCCGATCGCGTTCGGGTGGTGGATCGCGCGGACCAACACCAGACTCGACGAGGACGGTGTCCACCTGTCGTCCTGGCGGGCGCGCAGGTTCGTGCCGTGGGACGAGGTCAAGGGGGTGCTGTTCCCCAAGAACGGCTTCGCCCGCCTGGTCACCACCACCGACCACTCATTCCCGATGGGCGGGGTCTCGTTCCACGATCTCCCCCGGCTCTCGGTCGCCAGTCGGGGGCGCATCCGCGACCCCTACTCCGCCTCGCGGACCGACGACGTCGGCTGAGCGACGGCCCGCCGGCACCCGCTCCGCCACGGCCTGACGCCGCATCCCCATCCGTTCGTACAGCAGGGTGATCACCACCCCTGCGAGAAGTCCCGCCACGCCCCAGCCACCGAGCACCCAGACCGCGTGTCCCAGACCCGCGTCCCAGCTCGAGTCGAAGAACATGACGGAGCGGATCCCCAGGTAGGCCTGGTGCATCGGTTGGAGGTTCCCGATCGCCACGAACACCTGCGGAAGCATCTGGGTCGGGGTGGCGCCTCCCGACGTGGGGATGCCCAGCACCACGAAGACCACGAGGTTGACCAGCAGGCCGGCGTTGCCGATCGCCGCGATGATGGTGTGGGCACAGATCCCGACCGCGACGATGACCAGGTTCGAGAACCAGAACAGGTGCCACGGGTCGTACCCCGTGACCCCGATGATGTGTGCGACGAGAAGGGTCAGCCCGGACACGAGCGGGGCCGTCACCAGCGTCACCACCCATTTGCGGGCGAGGGTCTGGAGCCGACCGAACGGGGCCACGTGGACGTGCAGCGCCAGCGGTCCGATCTCCAGCGGGATGAACCCCAGACGGGCGTCGAGCACGGCGGAGATGATCATCGCCCCGGTGAACCCCGCGAGCACGACGATCAGCGCGTAGAACATCGGCAGCGAGGCGTTCGACACCCCCTCCGGCAGCGGGTTCCACGCCACCACGTCGATCCCCACCGGATCCTGGAGCGCGAGAGTCGCCGCGGCCCCGATCGTCCTGCCCTCCGCCTCGGCGAGCAGCTGCGAGTCCTGGAGGATCCTGGATCCCATCCGATCGCGCAACGACTCCTGCATCGCGTCCGCCATGGTGTTCATGACCTGACTCGACACGATCGAGACCCGGGGGGAGTACTCGAGGGTGATGTGCGCGGGCGCGGGGGGCTCGGCGGCGTCCCCCGCCTCGGTGGCGGCCGCCTCGACCAGGCCGACCACCCGCTCACTCAGATCCGCGGGGATCGTCACCGCGCCGAAGTACGTCCCGTTGCGCAGACCTTCCTCCGCCGTATCGGGATCCACGACGTGCAGCCGGATCCTCTCCCAGTCGTTGTTCTGCAGCAGGCCGGCGGTGATCTGTGATCCCACGTCGAGCTCCCGCACCCCGACCGGGGTGTCCAACGACGCGCCGGCGTCGGAGTCCACCACCGCCACGGGGATGTGGCGGGCATGGGCCTGGGGGTCCGCGGTGCCTCCGAGGTACATGAACGACAGGAGGAAGAACAATCCGCAGACCAGGACGACGGCGCCCGCGGAGTGCGAGACGAACTCGCGGACGCCTCCGGTGTGGCCCGAGTCGGTCACGTCGGTCGAGTCGGTCATGGTGAACCTCATTCGTGTGGAACGCCGGTCGGTCTCTCGCCCGACCGGAACGAAGCTACTCCTGCCTCCGGGGGTACTGTGTACCCGTCCCCTCGAGCGCTCCGCCGCACGTCACGGGCCCGGTCGCAGGACCGACCCCCTGGCGGTTCCCCGGTCCTGTCGCGGTGCTGCTCAGACGGGGCGCACGTCCCGTAGTCCTGAGAACCGATCGAGGTCCCATGCCCGCCCTGAGGTCACGTACCAGCACAGCCGGACGCAACGCGGCGGGGGCGCGCGCCCTGTGGCGCGCCACCGGCATGACCGACGCCGACTTCGGCAAGCCGATCATCGCGGTGGCCAACTCGTACACCCAGTTCGTCCCGGGGCATGTGCACCTGAAGAACGTCGGCGAGATCGTCGCCGAGCAGATCACCGCGGCGGGCGGCGTCGCGCGGGAGTTCCACACCATCGCCGTGGACGACGGCATCGCCATGGGCCACGCGGGCATGTTGTACTCGCTGCCGAGCCGCGAGATCATCGCCGACTCCGTCGAGTACATGGTGAACGCCCACACGGCCGATGCACTGGTGTGTATCTCCAACTGCGACAAGATCACCCCGGGCATGCTCAACGCGGCGATGCGACTGAACATCCCCACGGTGTTCGTCTCCGGTGGACCCATGGAGTCCGGGTTCTCGGTGGTCGTCGACGGCGTGGTCAAGGCCGGCTCCGACCTCATCACCGCGATCTCCGCCTCGGCCAACACGGCGGTCGGGCAGGAGGACCTCGACACGATCGAACGCTCGGCGTGCCCCACGTGCGGATCCTGCTCGGGCATGTTCACCGCCAATTCGATGAACTGCCTCACCGAAGCCCTGGGGCTGTCCCTCCCGGGCAACGGCTCGACCCTCGCCACCCACAGCGCACGGCGGGAGCTCTTCGCCGAGGCGGGCCGGCTCATCGTGGAGCTGTGCACGCGGTACTACCGCGACGACGACGAGTCCGTCCTCCCCCGCGCGGTGGCCACCAGGGAGGCCTTCACCAACGCCATGGCGCTGGACGTCGCGATGGGCGGCTCCACCAACACCGTGCTGCACATCCTGGCCGCCGCGCAGGAGGGCGAGGTGGACTTCGACCTGTCCGACATCGAGCGGATCTCCCGCCGGATCCCCTGCCTGGCCAAGGTCGCACCCAACTCCGACTACTACATGGAACACGTCCACCGGGCCGGCGGCATCCCGGCGATCCTCGGCGAGTTGTTCCGCGGTGGGCTGCTGGAGACCGACGTCCATTCCGTCCACTCCCCCTCGCTCGAGCAGTACATCGCGGACTGGGACATCCGTGGTGGCTCGGCCACCGAGAAGGCCGTCGAGTTGTTCCACGCCGCCCCGGGCGGGGTCCGGACGATCGAACCGTTCTCCACGGACAACCGCTGGGAGTCACTCGACACGGACGCCGTGCGCGGGTGCATCCATTCCGTCGAGCACCCGGCCACCGCAGAGGGCGGGCTGGCCGTGCTGCGCGGGAACATCGCCCCGGACGGATCGGTCTTCAAGACGGCCGGCGTCTCCGAGGAGAACTTCCACTTCAGCGGCCCCGCCCGGGTCGTGGAGTCCCAGGAGCAGGCGGTCTCGGTGATCCTCAACAAGACCCTGCGGCCCGGTGAGGTGCTGGTGGTGCTGTACGAGGGTCCCGCCGGCGGGCCGGGGATGCAGGAGATGCTCCACCCCACCGCGTTCATCAAGGGCGCCGGCCTGGGGACCAAATGCGCACTCATCACCGACGGACGGTTCTCCGGGGGCTCGTCGGGCCTGTCCATCGGGCACATCGCGCCCGAGGCCGCGGCCGGTGGCCCGATCGGGTTGATCCGGGACGGGGACGTGGTGACGATCGACGTGGCCACCCGATCCATCTCGGTGGACGTCGACGACGACGAGTTGAACCGCCGCCGGGCGGCCAAGGGGCCCACCCCCTGGCGCCCGGGCTCCCGCGACCGTAAGGTCTCCTCCGCGCTGCGGGCCTACGCCTCCATGGCGTCGTCCGCGGACAAGGGTGCGGTCCGGATCCTGCCCGACTGATCCTCGTTCGGGCCCCCGCGGTCCCGGCCCTCAGCCGGCGGTGACCGCGGGGCTGTCGGTGGTGGACGTCAGCGGATTGGTGCCGTTGAGCAGGTACCAGATCACTCCCGCCGCGATGGCGGCCAGCAGCAGCCAGATCGCGCCGCTGAACCGGGGGCGGTGCGACCATCGCCACTTACGGTCGACAGACCACCGTCCGGGACCCGCGAACAGCAGGGCGAGCAGCGCCGCGATGTACAGCACCGACGTCTCCAGCCCACGGCTCGTCTCACCGAGTAGAGGAATGGGGTCGCCGCCGGTGAGCCGGACGGCGAGGCCCAGACCGACGATGCCGAGCAACCCCGCCGCCGCGACCGGAGTGGCCAGGCCCACGACGAGCAGAGTCCCCGCGACCAGCTCGACGACGCCGCCGGTGATCGCGAGGAGCCGGGCCTGTTCGAAGCCCGACTCGGTGAGGGTCTGCGTGAACCCGTCGAGACCCGGGCCCCCGAACAGACCGAAGAGCTTCTGCAGACCCCGCATCGCCAGCAGGACGCCCACCGCGAGACGCAGGAGGAACAACCCGAAGTCCGCCGTGCCGCGCCGCGGGATCTCGTCCCGGGTCTCGGGGGCGATGGTGGTGGGCTGGTCACCGAACGGCAGCGGCGTCGACGTGTCGTAGGCACCGGAGTCCGGGTAGTGGGAGTAATCCGTCCGGGTCGCCGCCGGGAATGCCGTGGTCGCCGAGTCCGCGGATCCCGGGCTGGGACCGGTCCTCGTGGCCTCGGGGACGTCGAGCGGGTAGTCGACGTCGTGGATCATCTCGGTTCGGGCGTCGTCTCCGGGCGTTGAGGAAGTCACCCTGCGACCATAGGCCGCTTCCCGGGCACCCGCACCCAGGACACGGCGCACCGTAGTCTTGTCGTCATGAGATCGCTCTCGCTGCTGGTGGTCCTGGTCATGGTGACGGCCGGGTGCGCGAGGTTCGACGATCGTCTCGAGGCCCCCTTCACCCCCGCACCGGGCCCGGGGATGGATGCGGGCCCACCGTCCACCCCGCCGGGGATCCCCCCGCCGACCTCGTCTCCGCGCCCGGACGAGCAGGACACACCGCCGGCGACCGGTCCGTGTGTGGACCCGGATCCTGCCGTCATCGCGACATGCCTCGAGCCGGCCGTCGCGGTCGCCGGCCTCGGAGAGCGGGCGCTGGTGGCGGAGTCGACGGGGGCCGTCAAGATCGTCTCGGTGGACGGTCCTCCCGAGGACTTCGGCCGGGTCGACCCGCGTGGCGGTCGCGTGGCGGCCGTGGCGCCCTCCCCGGACTTCACCCAGGACAGGCTGCTGTATCTCCTCGTCGTCGGCGACGGCCCCTCCAGGGTCGAACGACTCGCGCGCGGGGATGCGCCCAGGACGGTCGCCGAACTCGCCCCCGCCGAGACCGGGGGCCTCGCGTTCGTCGACGCGGTCCTGACGGTGGGCGTGGGCTCCGACGTCGTGAGATTCCCCGGGTTCAGGGGCATCGGTACCGCGCAGAACCCTGAGGTCGTCGCCCGTGACGTGGGTCGGATCACCGGACTGTGCACCCATGGGTCCGAGCTCTACCTCGCCGCCGTCACCGACCGCGGTGCGGTGATACGGAGCGCCGATCGCGTCATCTGGACCTGGCCCGACCAGCGTTCGGCCGGAGGGTGCGCCGCGGCTCAGGACTCACTCGCCCTGGCGTTGCCGGACGGCGAACGCGCCGACACCCTCGCCCTGACCGGTGGGGCGGCGCGCGGCCAACCCGAGCCGCTGGCCGAGGGCCGCTACGGCCGTATCACCGGGCTGGCGGCGGTCGGTGACGGGGTGCTGCTGGGCGGGACCACCAACAAGAGCGGTGGCTCGCCGGTCCCCACCGATGACCGCGCCGTCATCCTGCCTCAGGCCGCTGGCGGCGGCGGCGACGCCCGCACCTGAGACCGGGGCCTGGCGGTACACCTAGCCGCAGGCGGCGATGACCAGTTCCTTGACCCTCGCCGGATCCGCCTGACCACGGGTGGCCTTCATGACCGCACCCACGATCGCCCCGGCCGCCTGGACCTTCCCGGAGCGGATCTTGTCCGCGATATCCGGCTGCGCGGCGAGGGCGTCGTCGACGGCCTTCTGCAGGGCGGAGTCGTCACGGACCACCTCGAGGCCCCTGTCCGCCACGACGCGGTCGGGCTCGCCCTCGCCGTCCAGGACCGCGTCCACGACCTGACGGGCGAGCTTGTTGGTGAGCCTGCCCTCCGCCACCAGCTCGATGACGCGTGCGACCTGGGCCGGGGTGATCTCCAACCCCTGCAGGCCCACGCCACGCTTGTTGGCCTGCTGGGACAGGTAGGACACCCACCACGAGCGGGCCTCTGTGGGCGCCGCGCCGGCGTCGACGGTGGCGAGGATCAGGTCCAGGGCCCCGGCGTTGACCAGGTCGCGCATCTCCTCATCCGAGACGCCCCACTCCGCCTGCACCCGCGCGCGGCGCAGCCACGGCAGCTCGGGCAACCCGGCTCGGATCTTCTCGACGAGCTCGTCGAGCGGTTCGACAGGGGCGAGGTCGGGCTCGGGGAAGTACCGGTAGTCCTCGGCGGACTCTTTGGGCCTGCCCGCCGTGGTGGTGCCATCGGATTCGTGGAAGTGCCGCGTCTCGAGCACCACCTGACCGCCGGAGGTCAGGACGTCCGCCTGTCGGCACATCTCGTGCCGGACGGCGATTTCGACGCTCCGCAGGGAGTTGACGTTCTTCGTCTCCGTGCGGGTCCCGAACTCGGTGGCCCCCTTGGGCATCAGCGAGACGTTGGCGTCACACCGCATCGATCCCTGGTCCATGCGGACATCGGAGACGTCGAGACTGCGGAGCAGGTCACGCAACGCGGAGACGTAGGCGCGGGCGATCTCCGGTGCACGCTCCCCCGCCCCGACGATCGGTTTGGAGACGATCTCGATCAGCGGAACGCCGGCGCGGTTGAAGTCGAGCAGCGAATGGGTGGCGCCGTGGATCCGGCCGGTGGCCGAGCCGACATGGGTGGACTTGCCGGTGTCCTCCTCCATGTGCGCCCGCTCTATCTCGACGCGCCAGGTGGTGCCGTCGTCGAGCTGGACGTCGAGGAACCCGTCGTGGGCGATCGGTTCGTCGTACTGCGAGATCTGGTAGTTCTTCGGCTGGTCCGGGTAGAAGTAGTTCTTGCGTGCGAACCGGCTGTACGGCGCGATCGAACACCCCAGGGCCAAGCCGATCTTGATGGCCCATTCCACGGCCTGGCCATTGACCACCGGCAGCGCCCCCGGCAATCCGATGCACACCGGGCACACCTGCGTGTTGGGGTCCGCTCCGAACGCCGTCGGGCACCCGCAGAACATCTTGGTGGCGGTGTGCAACTCGACGTGCACCTCCATACCCATGACGGGATCGAAACGTGACACGACCTCGGTGAACTCCATGCGGAACAATCTAGCCGAAGAGGCAGGCGGCCTCGCGGTAGCGGTCCTCGGGCACGGTCTTGAGCACGGCGACGGCCTCGGCGACCGGCACCATCTCGATGGACTCCCCTCGCAGCGCCACCACCTGTCCGAAGTCCCCACGGTGGGCGGCGTGTGCCGCGTGGACGCCATATCGGGTCGCCAGGACGCGGTCGTACGCGGTCGGGGTCCCCCCGCGCTGGATGTGCCCCAGGACGGTGGTGCGGACGTCGCGGTTCATCCGCTCGGCGATCGCCGACGCCATCTGGTCGGCGACACCGGTGAACACCCGGTGCCCGAACTGGTCGGTGCCGCCACTCCGCAAGGTCATCCCCGAGCCCTCGGCGGGAGTGGCTCCCTCCGCGACCACGCAGATCCCGTACGCCTCCCCCATCTGGAACCGACGCTTCATCACCTTGCACACGTAGTCGATGTCGAACGGCACCTCCGGGATGACGATCATGTGCGCCCCGGACGCGAGCCCGGAGTGCAGGGCGATCCACCCGGCATGCCGCCCCATCACCTCCACCAGCATCACCCGCTCGTGGGACTCCGCCGTGGTGTGCAGCCGGTCGATCGCGTCGGACGCGATCGACACCGCGGTGTCGAAGCCGAACGTGTAGTCGGTCCCGGCGACATCGTTGTCGATGGTCTTCGGCACCCCGACGACCGGGATGCCGTTCTCCGTGAGCCATCTGGCGGCCCTCAGCGTGCCGTCGCCACCGATCGCCACCAGTGCGTCGAGGGAATGACGCGCGAGGGTCCGGCGGATCTGCGGCAGGCTCGCGGTGAGGATGTCCGGGTTGAGCCGTCCCGTTCCGAGGATGGTGCCCCCGCGGAGCAGGATGCGGTCGATCCCCTCGTCGTCGAACAGTGGCACCGCGCGGTCGTGGACCAACCCCGCCCACCCGTCCTGGAACCCCAGGACCGGCGAGTCGTACTCGGAGTTGGCGGTCCGCACCAACGCCCGGATGACCGCGTTGAGCCCGGGACAGTCCCCACCTGCGGTCAGCACGCCTATACGCACGACGGACTCCTCTCGGTTCTCCAGCAGTCTAGGGCCGGGGCCTGCTCACCGCGCGAGCGCCCGGTGACTGTTCACCGGTACGAAACGCCATCGTGGCGAGGCCACCGAGCAGGACCACCACGGCGGGGAGGAACATGGCGTCCGCGACCGCCTGCCCAACGTCGCCGTGGACGACCAGCCGTGCTTGCATCAACGCGCCGATCGCCGCGGATCCCAGGACGGCGCCCACCTGGCGGGTGGTGTTGTACACCCCCGAGCCCGCCCCCGCGGAGGCGAGCTCGAGTCGCCGCATCGCGGTCGATGACGTGGGCGCCCAGACACACCCGTTGGCCACCCCCATCAACGCGATGGGTCCGAGCAACACTGGGATGGAGCTCTGCGAGTCCATGACCAGCGCCAACCAGAACAAGGAGATCGCGTAGGAGAAGTACCCGATCCCCGTGAACAGCCGCGCGTCGATCCTGTCCGCCCAGCGTCCGACGACCGGTGCGAGGACGCCGGCGATCAGTGCCATGGGTAACAGCATCAGGCCCGCGCGCGTGGCACTGAGGTCTTTGACCCCCTGGAGGTAAAACATCAGGGGGACCATGGTCCCCGCGGTGACGAAGCCGATCGTGGAGACCCCGAAGGTCCCGATCGAGAAGTTCCGGTCCCGGAACAGACGTAGAGGGACCAGCGGCTCGGTACGCACCCGTGACTGCCACCAGAGGAACGCCGCCAGGCCCGCCGCGCCGGCCAGGATCAACACGAGGGTGGTCCCCGCCCATCCGTGGGACTCGCCCTGCTGGATCCCGAAGACCAGCAGGAACATACCCACGGCTGACAGGGCGATACCCGGGACGTCGTAGGAGTGCGAGCGGGTCTCGAGCCTCGGGACCCACCGCCACACCAGGATCACCGCGAGGACCCCGAAGGGGATGTTGATGAAGAAGATGGCCCGCCAGTCGAACGCGTCGATGAGGACCCCACCCAACACGGGACCGACGACCGAGGCGATACCCGCGACCGCCCCCCAGGCGCCCATCGCCGCCCCGCGGCGCGCCGGGGCGAAGATCCTGGTGATCACGCTGAGCGATTGGGGGGTGAGTAGCGCGGCGCCGAGGCCCTGGAAGACCCTCGCCACGATGAGTGTCTCGATGCTGCCCGCCAGTCCACACCACAGGGAGGCACTCGTGAACAGCACGAGTCCCGCGATTGACACCGTGCGCGGGCCGATCTGGTCGCCCAGTCGTCCCGTGAACAACAGTGGCACGACGTAGGCCAGCAGGTAGGCGCTCGTCACCCAGATGACCTGGTTGGTCGACGCGCCGAGCTGCGAGACGAAGGCATCGGTGGCGACCGCGACGATCGTCTGGTCCACCAGGATCATGAAGAACCCGATGACGAGCGCCGTCAGAGCCTTCCATGCGTCCCTCTCGGGGACTGTGGTCACGCGATCGGGCCTCTCGCCGCCTCGAAGGCGGCGCCCACCCGGTACAACCGGTCGTCGGCCAGTGCGGGGGCCATGATCTGGAGACCCGCCGGGAGCCCGTCGACGAGCCCGGACGGGACGGACATCCCGCAGTGCCCGGCGAGGTTGAGCGGAAGGGTGCAGAGGTCGAACTGGTACATGGCCACCGGGTCCTCGACCTTGGCCCCCAGCGGGAACGCGGTGGTGGGCGTGGTGGGCGAGATCAGGACGTCCACCTTCTCGTAGGCGGCGTCGAAATCCCGGGCGATGAGCGTGCGGACCTTCTGCGCCTGGCCGTAGAAGGCGTCGTAGTACCCGGCGGAGAGGGCGTAGGTGCCGAGCATGATGCGGCGTTTGACCTCCGGGCCGAACCCGGCTTCCCGGCTCGCCGCCATGACCTGGTCCGCCGATCCCTCGCCGACCCGCAGGCCGTACCGCATGGCGTCGAACCGGGCGAGGTTGCTCGACACCTCGGAGGGCAGGATCAGGTAGTAGGCCGGGAGCGCGTACCGGAAGTTCGGGCACGAGACCTCGACCACCTCGGCGCCCAGGCCCCGCAGGGTGTCGACCGAGTCGCGGAACGACGCCTCGATCCCCGGCTGGTACCCCTCCCCGGCGAACTCGGAGACGACGCCCACGCGCACACCCGACAGGTCTCCCCGCGCACCCTCTCGGGCCGCGCGGACCATGTCGGGGATCGCCACGTCGACGCTGGTCGAATCTCGCGGGTCGTGACCGGCGATGACCTGGTGCAGAAGCGCCGTGTCCTCGACGGTGCGGCCGCATGGCCCGCCCTGGTCGAGCGACGACGCGCAGGCCACGAGGCCGTACCTGGACACGGTGCCGTACGTGGGCTTGACCCCCACCGTGGCGGTGAGCGCGGCGGGCTGACGGATGGAGCCCCCGGTGTCGGTGCCGATGGCGATCGGTGCCTGGTGTGACGCCAGGGCCGCGGCGGAGCCACCACCGGAGCCACCAGGGGTCCGGCTGGTGTCCCACGGGTTGCGCGTCGGGCCGTATGCCGAGTTCTCGGTCGAGGACCCCATGGCGAACTCGTCCATGTTGGTCTTGCCGAGGATCGGGAGCCCCGCGCTCCGCAGCCTGGCGGTGACCGTGGCGTCGTACGGCGAGCGGTATCCCTCGAGCATCCGTGAGCCACACGTGGTGGGCGCGTCGGTGGTGGTGAACACGTCCTTGAGGGCCACCGGGACCCCGGCCAGCGGTCCGAGTTCCTCGCCCGCCGCGCGTCGGGCGTCCACGGCGCGCGCGGCGTCGAGGGCCTCGTCTGCTCCGACGTGGAGGAAGGCGTTGATCTCCCCGTCGACCTCCGAGATCCGCTCGAGGTGTGCCCGGGTGACCTCCTCGGAGGAGATCTCCCCCGCCGCGATCCGGCGGGCCAGTTCCGCGGCGGTGGCGGTGGTGAGCGACGTCATGCCTCCTCCCCCAGGATCTGCGGGACCTCGAAGCGCTGCTGGTCCGCGGCCGGCGCCTGGTCGAGCGCCTGGTCCGGGGTCAGCCCCGGCGTGACCACGTCGGCGCGGTACACGTTGGAGATCGCGGTGGGGTGGCTCATCGCCGGGACGTCGTCCGCCGCAACCTCGGAGACCGCCTGCACGTGGTCGAGGATGTCGGTGAGCTGTCGCGCGAACGACTCCAGCTCGGCGTCGCTCAGTTCCAGGCGGGAGAGCCTGGCCAGATGCGCGACGTCCCCGCGTGAGATCGAGGTCACGTGTGTAGTCCCTTCGGCGTGGCGTGTCGGTACCGGCCCAGCCTAGTCAGGCCCTCGGAGTGCGGCACAATGGGCGCCATGTCTTATCTGCTCCGCGTCCTGCTACCCGATCGTCCGGGGAGCCTCGGCTCCCTCGCGGTCGCACTGGGAACCGCCGGCGCGGACATCATCAGCCTCGACGTGGTGGACAGGTTCGACGGTGTGGCCGTGGACGACATCGTGGTGAACGTCCCCAACGGCACCTTCCCCGACACCCTGATCACCGCCGCCGAGCAGCTCGACGGCGTCATGGTGGACTCGCTGCGGCCGTTCGGCGGGATCCTCGACGCGCACCGCGAGCTCGAGCTCATCGACGCGGTGGCGGGCGCGGGTGCCGGTGCGGACCAGATGCTCGCGGACGAGTTGCCTGCCGCGCTGCGCCTCGGGTGGGCGCTCGTGGTGGAGGAGACGGCCGACGGGTGCCGACTGATCGCGCGGGGCCCCG
>NZ_JAALDW010000058.1:0-15559 GCF_014145055.1 Dietzia sp. DQ11-38-2 | reverse complement strand
TCCGCCGCTGTGGCGGCCGGTGTCGTTCCCGTGGCCGGGGCCAGCGATGGCGGTGGCTCCATCCGCATCCCGGCCGCGTGCTGCGGCCTCGTGGGGCTCAAGCCGGGCCGGGGCCTGGTGCCGATGGGGCCGATGATCGGCGAGGCGATGCACGGTGCGGCGACGCACGGCGTGATCTCGCGCTCCGTCCGCGATTCCGCGGCGATGCTGGATGTCCTGGCCGGTGGCGAGCCGAGCGGTCCCTACGTCCCCGGGATGCCCACCGAGGACTTCCTCTCGCAGGTCGGTAGGGAACCGGGTCGGCTGCGGATCGGCGTGTGCACCGCATCCTCGATCAACTCCGACCCCCATCCGGAGGCCTCGGCATCGGTCGAGGCGACCGCACGCACGCTCTCCGATCTGGGCCATGACGTCGAGATGCTCGACGAACAGCCGATCGACGACCTGGCGCTGGCGCGCGACTTCCTCACCACCTGGTTCGTGGTGCTGGCGTGGCAGGTCGACGACGTCAAGCGGCGCACCGGATGCCGGGACGGTGACTTCGAGTTGGACACGCAGATCATGGCGGCCCTGGGCCGAGCACACAGCAGCGTCGACTACGTCGGCACGGTGATGCGCCGACACGAGCACGTGCGGAGATTGTCCGCGTACTTCGAGGGGTACGACCTGCTGGTCACGCCCACGTTGGCAGACCTGCCCCCGCACGTCGGGGCACTGGACACACCACGACCCGCACACCGTGCTGCGACAGTGCTCCTCAGGACCCGGACGGCCGGCCTGCTGCGGTACTCGGGGCTCGTGGAGTCGATGATCAACAACAACCTCAATTGGATCCCGTACACCCAGCTGGCCAACCTCACCGGGCGACCGGCGATCTCGCTACCTCTGCACCGGACCGCTGAGGGCGTGCCGATGGGGGTGCAGTTCATCTCACCACTGGGAGGTGAATCCATGCTCCTGCGCCTCGCCGGACAACTCGAGCAGGCGGTGCCGTGGGATCACCTGCGGGCTCCGGATCTCGCGTCAGGCGGAGCCCCGACGAGTCTCTGAACATCAGAACCACTCTGGAATCCGGCGACCGCGCGGGCGGACCGTACCGAACACGGAGCCTCTGAGGCGAGGAGTCGGTGCGTCCCGCGAGACGGCACGTGCTGCAGACACCTGCCTGTCGACAAACCAGCGACGTTCGCTCAGGCGCCCTGAGCCGCTGGCACGATCACCGCATCACCCTCGGACCAGCCCGGGCCGTGCCGAAGCGTCAGGTCGCGACCGTACACACGTTCGCCACAGGCACCACACGCGAGATGCGCGTCGAGGACGTGGCCACACGACTCGTGAACCGCTTCGACCGGGGCACCGTTCGGGGCCGCCCAGCGGTCGCCCCACTGTCGAAGCATCTGGAGTGCCGGCCACAGGTCGCGCCCCTTGTCCGTCAGAACGTACTCATGGCGCAGCGGCCGATTCTGATAGGGCACCTGCTCCATCAAGCCATGCTCGACAAGAGTCTCGAGCCGTTGAGCCAAAACGTTGCGAGCGATCCCGAGACGGCCCTGGAACTGCTCGAAGCGCCGCACTCCCATCAAGGCATCACGGAGCACGAGCGGGGTCCACCAGTCTCCGATCACCTCGAGAGTCTGGGCGATCGAGCAGTTCATGTCGGCAAAGCTCGTGCGACGCATGCAGCGATACTAGTGCGTTGCATGAAAGAACGCACTTGCTGTACCCTCAGTTGCATGAAGCAACTGTCGGCCTGGCGGGCACTTTCGGGCCCACCCAGCACAGGGCAGGCCACAGGGTGAATCCCCCCGGCGACACCACCATCGCCGGCGCGCTAGGCGGCGACCGCTCTGACGTGCGGGCCCTTTTCGGCTTCGGGGGAGTGCACGGCGGACTGCTCGCCGCCGCCCTCCTGCGCGCCGCCCGCGGCCCCGGACCGTCGGATCGACTGCCGGTGGAGACGACGACGTACTTCCTGAGGCCCGTGCTCGCCATGCCCGACCTGGAGCGACTCGCAGTCCGGGAAGGAGGAAGGACTACGATCACCTCGGCGTCGGCCACCGTCGACGGCACCCTCGCCGCAACCTCAACAACGGTGTCGTCGACCGCACGGGAACCTTCCACACCCGTTGTGAGCACCGTCGCGCCGGATATCACGCCGCTCGACCTCACTGAACGATTCGTCATCCCGCCGGAGTTCGTGCCGATCTCCACCAAGATGGAGATCCGGCCTGCTACACCCGGTTTGCCGTACTCGGGCGCGACCGTTCCGGAACTGTGCGCCTGGATCCGCCTGACCGAATCGGTACACGACCCGTTCGAGCGCATCCTAATTCTCGCGGACGCGCTCGCACCGTCGTACGCCGCGATACTCACCGACCTCCGGATGGCACCCTCCGTGCGAATGACCGTGCGATTCACCCCGGCCGTTGCCAGACTGCCGTTCGACTGGGTGCTGGTGCGCGCCGCGACCGCTGAGGCCGGGACCGACGGCTGGCTCGGAGAACACGTGACGATCTGGGCGCCCGATGGAGAGTTGCTAGCAACGTCGACCCAACTGCGCGCCATCCGCTGAAGGGTGCTGTCCGTGAGTCGCGGACATCCTGGGGTGGGCCACACACTCGGGCCGCAATTCGTCACCCGTGACGTTTCACGGCGAGAAGAAGTACCCACTGGGGTCTGCAGTCCGAACCGGCCGAGGGGTTCAACGGTCGGTCGACAGACGGGAACAGCCCTCGCGCCGCCGGGCAACATCAACGCGACGCCCACCGAGGAACACAACGCCCACCGGGGACACGGTGGCGGCGTTGACAGACAGGTGCGCGGGGGTGGCGTGCGCCAGACTTCGGGCCGCTGACGGCGCAGGCAAGCCACCCGACGTACGCCGTGACCGGGGCGAAGCCAGCACTCCGCAGCCGTACGGTGTCCGTACTGGTCAGCTCATTCGCCGATAATCTACATTATGTAAAGCAAGCCGGCGGGGAAAGCCATGCCGAATCCACGCCCCCGCCGAGTGATCTCAGAGACCTCGTTCGAGTGAAATCCCCTCGATGCGCGGTAGCGCGAGAGCCAGCACCGGCAGGTATCCCGCCGCCCAGACCGGAGCCCCGAAACTCAGTACGCAGCCACCCGGCACCCGGATCACCTCGTGCCGCGTGGCGTCCACACCGGCCACCTTCCACGACCACCGCTGCCGTTCCACGAAATCGGTGATCTCGAAGCCCAGGGGCACCCCCGCCACGGTCGTGATCGTCCCCCGCGCACCTGCCGTCAGGGTGCCGCCGCCGTCGACCCGTGCCGCGGAGATGGTGGGCCCCCATCGTGGCCAGCTCTGCACATCGGTGATGACCGACCAGACGGTCTCCGGGTCCACGGTCATCCGCAGTTCGGCCGTCCACATGCCGTGACGAAACCCGGCGCGGACTCTGAGCATCGACCTGAGATCCTTCACCGATTGCAGGGGGCGCATCTCGGTCAGCTGGTCCCGTCGAGGATCAGGCGAATCGCCTCCTGAGGCGCATCCCATTGCGGGAAGTGCCCGCACCGGTCGAACCAGTGCAGGGTCGCATCGGGAAATGCACGGGCGGCCCTGTGGGCCTGGGCCGGGAGCGTCACCAGGTCTCGACGCCCCCACCCGATGGTGACCCGTCCCGGGACCGTTCCCGCGGGGGCTCCCCGCTGCTTCGGACCCTTCGTCAGCGCGTCCATCGCCGCGCCCGTCGCCGGCGCGTCGGCCAATCCGGCCACGTCGGGCAGGACCGTCTGCGCCGACAGAGCCCAGGGGCGCACGGAGAGTTGCGCCAGCAGGGCGGTGCGGCTCACCGGATTGCCCAGGAGTACCGGGAGCGCTCCCCGCACGGCACCGACCAGGGCGATCGACGGCCGCAGGGTGGCGCTGAACAACGCCAGCTCGCGGTCATTCCAGAAGCCGCCCGGATCCAACGCCACGGTGTCCCCACCGACGCCGCGCCGGGCGAGTTCGAGCACGATCCGTCCACCCATCGACTGCCCCGCGGTGGACACCCCGTCCAGACCCGACTCCTCGATGAACCGGGCGACCGAGTCGGCCAACGCGGCTATGGTGAGCTCGCCCTCCAGCGGTGGAGACTCGCCGAATCCCGGCAGGTCGAGAGCGATCACCTCGCGACTCGCCGCCAGCTCATCAATGACGGGCTGCCACGATCGCCACCCCGCGCCGAGGCCGTGTACGAGCAGCAACGGCCTGCCCTGTCCACGCCGGACATGATTCAAGGTCATGCGAGAAGCCTACGGAGTGTTCGGGAGGCGTGGTGTTCCCGGAACCACGACGACCACCGGAATCGATCGAGGACCCAGAGGTGGCAGGCCGGCCGCGACAGATGGGACGATGAGCCCATGCGCACTCCGGATGGCCTCGACCGTGACCGGGACGAGAACGGACGCGCGCGGAACGCTCGTCCCCGGGACGAACTCGGCCGGCCGCTGCCGCCCGGAAGCGTCGGGGTCGAGCGCATCCCCGAAGACCTGGATCTGCCGCCCGCCGACTCGCTGGCCTGGGCGCAGGAGCTCCTCGACCGCGGCCTCGCCTTCCACGCCCACGAGGTGCTGGAGGGCGCGTGGAAGAGCTCCCCCGCTGACGAGCGCGAGCTCTGGCGGGGACTGGCCCAGGTCGCGGTCGGCATCACCCACATCCAGCGTGGCAACACCCGCGGCGCCCGCGCGCTTCTCGAGCGGGCGGCCGCCAGCATCGGTAGCCAGGACGACCCGGCGCCCCACGGAATCGACGCGGCGGGACTGGTCGCCCACGCGCACGAGCTCATGGCCGAACTCAGCCGAGGCGCAGACCTCGCCCCCCACCAGCTGAGACCGCGTCTGAGGGCCCGCTGACGTCCCCGGTGGAGCCTCGTCGCCGTTCAGCTGCGGGCGGCTCGCCAATGATCTCCGGCGTACGCATCGAAGACCTCGCGGACGTCGGGATCCTGGCCCGCGTCGACGAAGTCCCCCAGGGACTCCGCGAGGCGGTCCAGCGAGGTCGACAATGCACGCGCCCCGACACGCGACTCCGGATCACCGGACTCCGTGGCGGCATCGCGCAGATCCACCGCATGAGCCACCTGACGGGACAGCGACTGGTGCGGATTGCCGTCCTGGAAGTAATAGGTCTCCGAGTGTTGTGACAGGTCCACGGTGACGGCGTTGATCTCCGCTGCGAGGTCCTCCGCCGCCCGGGCGATCGTGACCGGGGACAGTTCTCGAACCGCCTCCGCGTAACCGGCCTCCGCCAGGCCGTGGAGACGTAGGGCCAGCGCTCTCCGTCGTGTGAGCGGCGGGTAGACCTGCATGAACCATGTGAGGGATGCTGTCAGCAGAGCGAACCCGGTCAGCGCCTCCACCGGCGCCAGGACGCGGAGCACGGGGTCGGTGGCCACCACGTCGCCGAACCCCAGGGTGGCCAGTGTCACGAGGGAGATGTAGAGCGCCTCGGCGACGACCGGGTAGCGGCCGGCGTCGATGCCGGAGGAATAGTCGAACCCCTCAGGGACGCGCGGCAGATAGATCAGCGCCCATCCCACTGCCTGCAGCAGAACCCAGACCAGAACGGTGCCGACCATCCCGGCCGGACCCACCGTCGAACCCAGGCGGTGCCCACAGCGCCGCGACACCGCCCACATCGCGGAGAACACCATCGTGCTGAGCGTCGCTTCCCCGCGAGGATTCATCAGGGCGCGGAACACGTCTCTCAGTCCGATCGCGATGATCCCCGCGCCGATGACGGTCGCCGCGATCCCCATTGATCCTCTCCCGTCAGTTCACGCCGCGTCGTCGCCGCGCGCTGTGCTCGGACACTCTCCCCTTCTCATGACGGGGAGCCGATCGCGGATCGCAACCTCCCCACGGTGCCCCGATGGCTGCGATGGTGCTGCGCGTGGATTCCTCTCGCAACCGGAGGGCCCGGTCCGAGGGGGCGGTGGACGTGACGGGCGAGTCCACGCTCGACACCGGCGCAGGAGGACACACGTCCGACCTGTTGCCTGGATCCTGTGCGCGCGACCCCGCCGTGACCAACACTGTCGGTATGCGCACGAGACACGTCAGCACCGTGATCCACCGCTCCCCGGCGGAGGTCTACGTCGTCGCCTCGGATCACACGACACTCGCCTCCTGGGCGTCGGGCCTGGCCACCGCGGAGGCAGCCGTCGACGGTGACAGCCTGATAGTCGACTCCCCGATGGGGAGAGTGACCGTGCGGTTCGTCCCGAAGAACGACTTCGGAATCCTGGACCACGAGGTCACCCTCCCCGACGGGAACACGGTCTACAACCCGCTCCGCGTCGTGCCCCACCCGGACGGTGCGGAGGTGATCATGTCCGTCCGTCAGCTCACCGACGACGACGACGCGTTCGAGCATGACGCCGCCACCGTGGCGGCCGACCTCAACCGGCTCAAGGGACTCCTCGAGGCGGATCGCCCTCCGCTCCCCTCGTCCGCGCCTGGTCTGGCCCTGCCCGCGGACATCCGCGTGGCCGGGCCCTCGGACGCGGCGTCCCTGGGGCGGCTGCTCCACGCCTTCAACACCGAGTTCGACTGCCCCACCCCGAGCCCCGCCGAGGCGGCGGGGCGCTTCGAACGCCTCCTGGGACGTGAGGACGTCCTCGCCGTCGTCGCGCGACTCACCCACGGCCGCGAAGCCGGGACCGACGTGGGTTTCGCGTTCCTCACCCTTCGCCCGACCCCCTACTGGGACGGTCCCCTCGCGCAGCTCGAGGACCTCTACGTCCGTCCGGACCTCCGGGCGGCCGGTGTCGGAACCGCGATGCTGGACCGTTCGGTCTCCGAGGCCCGTCGGCGGGGGTGCGAGGAGATGCTCATCAACGTGGACGCTGACGACCTCGGTGCCCGCCGGTTCTATGAGCGTCACGGCTTCTCGGACGTCGATCCGGACACCGGATCCGGAATGCGGTGCTATCTGCGCGGACTGAGGGCCGTGGGCGGGTCGCCCGGTGAGGTCAGGTCACCGGTCTCACGGTGAGAGTCTGCGCGAGCGTGCCCATCGGCCCCGATTCGTCGTGCAGAACGCTCGCGGTGAGTCCGAGACCGCCCGGGCCGAAACCCACCCGGGTGTCGAACCCGACCCAGTCCCCGCGCGGTTCACGCAGGAGGTGGGCGGTGAGATCGATATTGGGGAACTGAACATCCGACGGATCGGCACGGATCGCCATTCCGTTGGCGATGTCGAACAGCGTGGCCGCCCCGGCCAGAGCGCCCACCGGCTCCCCTGCGACGAGCGGGACGCCGGTGCGCACCCAGTACCGGGCCCGTCCCGGCCCGACCGAGTCCCGGCGGACGTCCGCGGACGCCAGGTAGCCGCCCTGCCAGACCGAGGTGGGGTCCCACTGCTCCATGGCGGACGGCCCCGGGATCGGGTCGAACCCGGCGCCCTGGAGTCCCGTGGTGTCCCTCGGCTGCTGAAACCAGGCGCGCAGGCGGACCCCCACGCGATCCTCGAGACCATAGCTCGCCTCCACGAGCTCGATGGTGCGTCCCGGTCTGATCACCTGCACGTCCACCGCCACCGGGTCCATGGGCACGGTGCCGAGGATCTCGTAGGTCAACCGCGAGAGCACCATGGGGTCGTCCCGCCGACGCCGCAGGTCACGCTCCACCTCATGCACGAGCAGCCCGAATGACGGGCCGATATGCTGCACCGCCGGGTCCCATGCCCCGGTGGTGTGCGAGGTCGGGCGGAACCGCTGGCCGCCGAGTCGCTCGAAGTACGCCACGCCTGCCTCCCATCGGGTGAACTGTCATTAACTGATTACCACGCGAGGAGGAGTCCGGCCGCGAATCGGCGCCCGTCGTCACCCGCGTGCGGTTGACTCTCCACTGCACTCACGAGCCCGTTCCCGCGACCAGGAGTCCCACATGACCGCCGAGCAGTACGACACTTTTGACACACCTCTCCACGACAGGTACCTCGAGGACTACCGGGAAGGTGGGATCTACCGCTTCGGCGAGGAGTCGGTGGACGCCGAGGAGATCGTGGAGTTCGCCCGCAGGTACGACCCGCAGAGCATCCACACCGATCCCGAGGCGGCCGCAGACGGCCCCTTCGGCGGACTGATCGCGAGCGGTTGGCAGACGGCCGCACTCATGATGCGACTGTTCGCCGACAACTATCTCACCGCCGTCGCGAGCCTGGCCTCACCCGGGATCGACGAACTGCGCTGGGTCCGCCCCCTGCGTCCCGGCGACACGCTGACCCTGATCTGCGAGACGACCGGCGTCCGCCCCTCCAGGAGCAAGCCGGACCGGGGGGTGCTCACCACGGATGTGACGCTGGTCAATCAGGACGGCGATCCGGTCCTGACGGCGACGGCGCTCAACATGGTCGCCCGGCGATGACCGGGACCCCGATCCGAACCGGTGACGGTCAGAGCCGGGGGGTCAGGTGGAAGATCGGCAGCTGCCTGCTCGTGCGGGTGGCGTAGATCTCGTAGTTCGGCCACACCTTCACCGCGGCGTCCCAGGCCGAGGCCCGCTCGGCCTCCGACACCTCTCTCACGTCCACGATGAGCCTGGCGCCGTAGACCGATACGGCGACCTCCCCTTCCCTCGCCGCACGGAGGTTGTACACCCACGCCGGCGTCTTCTCGCCGCCCCAGTTGGAGCCGACGATCACCAGTCCGTTGCGCCACGACGCACACAGCAGTGGCGTATCCCGCACCTCTCCGGTCTTACGCCCCGGGACTTGCAGTGTGAGAGTGGGCAGTCCCGCCACCCGGAGGAGCGGGACACGCCCGCCGGACACCCTGTTCATCCACTTGTCGACCGTCACGACGAGATGGGAGTTCTCGCGCGTGGCGTCCTGACGTCCGAACCAGATCGCGACCGGGGTGAGGAAGTTGCTCATGAACGAACCCTAGGACCTCGGCGTCCCCTCCCGACGATTCAGGGTGGTTTCGGCCGTGGCGACCACCTGGACGGACTCGAGCCACCCCCGTCGCAACCCGGCCTCCAGCGCCGCGAGGTGGAACGCCCACATCCGGCGGTAGACGGCGTCGAATCCCAGAGCCGCCGCATCCCGCCCCCGGAGCGCGAACGTCTCGGACCACAACCTCACCGTCTCGGCATGGTGGGCCGTCGCCTCGATCCGACCGAGCAGGCGCAACCGCGGAGAGCGCTCCACGGCCGCGGCCAGTTCGGCCCAGGACACCACCGGGCCCGCGTCGGAGACGTACCGCGAACCCCATGCGGCGAGTTCGACGACCGCCGGCCTGGGGCGCTCCGCGGACACCACTCCCGCGATCGCGAGCCTGCCGCCACCCACCAACAGCCGCTCGGCCGTGTCCAGCACCTCCAGGTAACCGGCCACACCAGCGGTGACCCCGGGGTCGACCGCGACCACTGCGTCGACACCCCCCCGCGCGTCCGCCGGCCCCCCCAGGAAGAGGGTGATCTCGTCGCGGAGCCCCGCCGCGGCGAATCTCGATCCGAGCGCGGACAATCGCTCGGTCGAGGCGGTCATCGTCCGCACGTGCGCGCCACGCTCGGCGGCCCGCATCGGCAACTCACCCCACCCGGGCGTGACGACAAGGGCGCGGGAGCCGGCGCCGACCCCCGCCAGGGTGAGCAGGGTGTCGACTGATCGACGCTGGGCGTCGCCCAGGTCGTTGCGCCGGGGAGGCGATGCCGGGGCCTCGAGGTGGACCACGTCGGTTCCGTCGTCCAGCCGTACCCGGGTCCGCGCTCCGGAGGCGAACACCGCACCCGCCGTCGACATCGTCTCGTCGGTGTAGAGGGACGTGAGGGCACCGGGAACGGAATCCTCGAGCTCCACCACCACCGGTCCACCCCGCCTACGCCCCCCGCCGGGGGTCCCGCGACCGTCGCGCCCGAAAGCACGTTCACCCGGGTGGGCGCAGTCGGGGTTCCCGGCGATCCACGGCGCGAGGATCCCGATCACCGCGCCGAGGTCGGTGGTCGTCCACTCACCGGCCATGTACGACTCGCCCAGACCGAGGACACCGGCCGAGGCGAGCCGCGCCCAGAACGGCTCGGGATCCCGGAGGACCACCCGGGCCGGGGCGTCGTACTCCCCCGCCGCCGTCGAGTCCGGGTAGTCGATCCTCAGGCCGATTTCCCTGGTCGACCGCCTCAGCGCCTGCGCGACCTCCACCGCGGACTGACCGCCGGGTCCCGAGGGCGCCTCGAGTGCGGGCCAACGGTCCAGGTCGACGGTCTGCGGTTCGAGTCTGACCACCGGGTCCCTCCTCAGGGGTGTCGTCAGTGGGACGGTACCGCCGCACGTCGCCCTGGCGGGTCAGGCGCGACGGGGGGATCGTTCACCGCGGCGAGCCCGCCACGTGTGCACCGACGTGCGCATACCACTACCCTGAGGAGTCGTCCCCGCGCGCGACCCGCCGAGGACGCCGATCGGGGAGCCCCCGCGCTCACCGCGACAGCCTCACCTTCATCAGGAGCCGCCATGACCGAGCCCGCACACGACCAGGTCACCGCCACCGCACCGGCCGGACGCCGGCACCGCGTCGTCATCATCGGCTCCGGCTTCGGTGGGCTCTTCGCAGCCCAGCAGCTCAAGAAGGCCGATGTGGACGTCACCCTGGTCGCGAAGACCGGGCATCATCTCTTCCAGCCGCTTCTCTACCAGGTCGCGACCGGCATCCTGTCCGTGGGCGAGATCGCCCCGCCCACGCGGCTCATCCTGCGCGATCAGAAGAACGTCACCTGCATCCTCGGTGACGTCACCAGGATCGACGTCGCCTCGAAGACCGTCTTCGCCTCCGCAGGCCACATCAGATTCGACCTCGGGTACGACAGCCTGATCGTGGCCGCCGGGGCCAATCAGTCGTACTTCGGCAATGACCACTTCGAGCGGTGGGCGCCCGGCATGAAGACCGTGGACGACGCGCTCGAGCTGCGCAGTCGGATCCTCGGATGCTTCGAGCAGGCGGAGGTCACCGAGGACGAGGAGGAGCGCCGCCGCCTGTTGACGTTCATCATCGTGGGTGCGGGACCGACCGGTGTCGAGATGGCCGGGCAGGTCGCCGAGCTGGCCCAGCACACCCTGAAGAACACGTTCCGCCGTATCGACCCCGCCTCCGCCCGGGTGATCCTCCTGGACGCGGCCCCCGCCGTCCTCCCGCCGTTCGGCAACAAGCTCGGCAACGCGGCTCGCGCACGGCTGGAGAAGATGGGCGTCGAGATCCAGCTCAACGCCATGGTGACCGACGTCGACCAGCTCGGGATCGAGGTCAAGGATCCGGACGGTTCGGTCCGCAGGATCGACGCCACCTGCAAGATCTGGTCCGCCGGCGTCCAGGCCAGCACCCTCGGCAAGATGCTCGCCGACCAGACGGAGGCGGAGATCGATCGCGCGGGCCGCGTCCTGGTACAGAAGGATCTCTCGTTGCCCGGGCACCCCGAGATCTTCGTGGTCGGTGACATGATGAGTCTCGACAAGCTCCCCGGAGTCGCACAGGTCGCGATTCAGGGCGGCAAGTACGCCGCGAAGCAGATCGCGGCCGAGGTCGAGAAGGGCCGGTCCCCCGCCGAACGCCCGCCGTTCAAGTACTTCGACAAGGGTTCAATGGCCACCATCTCCCGCTACAGCGCGGTGGTGAAGATGGGAAGGCTGGAGATCTCCGGTTTCATCGCCTGGGTCATGTGGCTCGTGGTGCACCTCGCGTACCTCATCGGCTTCAAGAACCGCCTGACCACCATGTTGTCCTGGGGGATGAACATGGGCGGTGACCACCGCTCCCAGCTGACGTCCACCCAACAGTGGGTCTACGGCCGACAGGCGATCGAGCGGGTCGCGGCACACGAGAAGGCCCGGTCGGCGGAGGAGGACCGGGACCGGGCGGTGGAGACCACATCGATCAGTGAGTGACGCCACGCGCCCGGCGGCATCCTGCCGGGCGCGTGTCCGGGCTCCGGCGCCGCCTACTGGAGGTTCGCGAGCCGGACCTGACCCACGGCGGCGGTCCGGCCGTCGTCACCGGTGATCTCCACCCGCCACAGTTGCTGGGTGCGGCCGCGGTGCACGGGGGTGCCGGTGGCCGTGAGGGTGCCCTCGGTGACCGCCCGCAGGAAGTCGGTCGAGTTGTTGACCCCGACCACCTTGCCCTCGTTACCGAGCCACACGGCGCCCGCCACACTCGCGACCTCCTCGGCGATGGCGCAGTAGACGCCGCCGTGGACGATCCCGTAGGGCTGGAGCAGGTGCGGTCCGACCGCCACCGACACCACCACCCTGTCCGGGGTGATCTCGAGGTAGTCCATCCCGATCCCGCCACCGAAGCCCGCACCGGCCCCGGCCCGGATCATCGTGATGAACTCGTTGTCGACCGTCTCGGACATCGGACCTCTTTCTCCCGACCCGGGCGATCCGGGCGACTCAGGCACCGACGCTACCGCGCCTTCGCCCCCGTCGCGTGGAGTCGGAAGGGGCTCAGCGGACCGAGCGCCAGCCCCGGTCGCGAACGGGGATCGGTCCCGCCCCGGGCGTTCGCGGGAGCGCGCTGCGCTTGCGGACCGCGAGACCCGAGTCGTGGAGCGCCTGCAGGACGAACTGGCCGCGGCGGTACCCGGTCTCGGCACTCGAGTCGGCGAAGGTCGGAACGATGGTCGCGGCACCCAGCACGCACTCCCCGACCACCGACCAGAGGGTCTCGACGCTGCAGTTGCTCACACGGGCGAGGCCGTCGAACACCGGCCCCAGGGTCATCCGCGAACGACAGGCCAACCACTGCGCGAGCGCCTGTTCGCACGGCAGGACCACGGTCCCCGGACAACCCGCCTTCGGGTCGTCGCCCAGGACCCGCAACGTGGTGTCGCGGACACCCGCCCAGTCGAGTCCCCCCTCGATGTCGGTACGGACCGCGAGGTTCTCCGCTCCGGTGTCCCACACGCGGCCGATGGTGACGAAGCTCGCGACCGCGCGACCGATCACCCCGTGGGCGAACGCATCCGCGACCAGATAGGTCGAGAAGCGGATGTCCCCGGACTCCGCGAAGTAGTCGCGGAACATCGTCTCGACCCGCCCGCTGTCCACGGCTCGGTCCAGAGGAACCCACCGACGGCGGGACTGTGTACCGAGATCCGCGATCGAATAGAACTTCGGGTATCCCGGCCTGAAACCCGCGAGCACCTCGACTGTGTCGTCGAACACCGTGCACGAACCCACCGCCTGTGTGGGCAGCATGGAACTGGTCATGTCTGCTGCTTCCCCCTCGATGATCACTTCCCGTTCAGGGCCAACCACCCACCGGTGCCGGTCCGCGGCGCGTTTCCCCCCGTTCCGCGGGTAGACCGGTGTCCAGGCCCGGTAATAAGTGTTACAACAGGCCACCTCCTGTATCCAAGGTTTTTCTGTCCGCTGCGGGAATCAGTGCACTCAGTGCACCACTGATATGTCAGCAAGCAATCGGGGTCCAGCGCCCCCCCGGCAATGCCCCGATCTCTCATCGACGCAGGTCCATCGCTCGGCGGCCCGTGGACTAGTCTGGGACGCATGAGTACTGAGCGCGAGGATGCGCAGCCGACCTCAGACACCAACGGCACCGCCGACATCGGAGTCACCGGACTCGCCGTGATGGGCTCGAACATCGCCCGTAACTTCGCCCGCCACGGGTATACGGTCGCCGTCCACAACCGCTCCGCCGGGAAGACCGACGCCCTCCTCGAGGAGCACGGCGGAGACGGCGATTTCGTCCGCACCGAGACGATCCAGGAGTTCGCGGCCGCCCTGCGGTCCCCGCGGCGAGCGCTCGTGATGGTTCAGGCCGGTGGACCCACCGACGCGGTGATCGAGGCCCTCGCCGACGCGTTCGACGAGGGCGACATCATCATCGACGGCGGCAACTCCCTCTACACCGACACCATCCGCCGGGAGAAGGCGATGGCCGAGCGGGGGATCCGATTCATCGGCGCCGGGATCTCCGGCGGTGAGGAGGGCGCACTCGAGGGCCCGTCGATCATGCCGGGTGGACCGGCCTCGAGTTACGAGGTGGTCGGGCCGATGTTGGAGGACATCTCCGCGAAGGTGGACGGGACCCCGTGCTGCACCCACATCGGCGAGGACGGCTCCGGCCACTTCGTGAAGATGGTGCACAACGGGATCGAGTACTCGGACATGCAGCTCATCGGGGAGGCGTATCACCTCCTCCGCGGTGTGGCCGGCATCGAGCCGGCGGCCATGGCCGACGTGTTCCGCGAGTGGAACATCGGCGAGCTCGACTCCTACCTCATCGAGATCACCGCGGAGGTGCTGGCCCAGGTGGACGCCGAGACCGGGGCGCCGTTGGTCGACGTGATCGTCGACCGCGCGGGACAGAAGGGGACCGGCCGCTGGACGGTCAAGTCCGCTCTCGACCTGGGAGTGCCTGTGACAGGCATCGCGGAGGCGGTCTTCGCGCGCGCCCTGTCCAGTTCGGTTCCGCAGCGCGAGGCGGGCCGGGCCCTGCCTTCAGGTGCCGTGTCGAGCCCGCGCGAGACCGGCGCCGAGTTCATCGAGGACGTCCGACGGGCGCTGTATGCGTCGAAGGTCATCGCCTACGCCCAGGGTTTCGACCAGATCACCGCCGCCACCGCTGAGTACGGGTGGGATGTCGCGCGGGGCGATCTGGCCACGATCTGGCGCGGGGGGTGCATCATCCGCGCCACCTTCCTCGACCGCATCCGTGAGGCATACGCCGAGAACGCCGACCTCCCCACACTGCTGGCGGCCCCGTACTTCGCCGAGGCGCTCGCCGACTGCGTCGACAGCTGGCGGCGCGTCGTCACCACGGCGGTCTCCGCGGGGATCCCGGCGCCCGGATTCTCCGCCGCACTGGCCTACTACGACGGGCTCAGGACCGAGCGACTTCCCGCCGCACTCATCCAGGGTCAGCGCGACTTCTTCGGGGCCCACACCTACCTGCGGACCGACCGGGAGGGTAGCTTCCACACTCTGTGGAGCGGCGATCGTACGGAGGTGCGGGCCTGACCGGCTCGGCTCGGACAGATCTGGGCCGCCTTCTCGCCGAGTTCGGCGTGTCGGTCCCGCTCAGACACGCCGTCTCCACCGTCGTCGACGGTGCCGCGAGCGCCATCCAGGCCGTCGCGCTCGAGGACGCGGTGGCCGGCCGAGATCTCCTCGCGGTCGCTCCGACCGGCTCCGGCAAGACCCTGGTGTTCGCCGTCGCCGTGGCGCATCGTCTGGCCGGGGCCCCGAGCCTGCCCGGTCGCCCGCGTGCCGTCGTGGTCGCGCCGACCCGCGAGCTGGCGGTGCAGAACGCTGAGGTACTCGCCGAGGTCGGTGCGGGCGCGGGCCTCCGCGTGGCCACGTTCGTCGGCGGTCAGCCCCTGTCCAAGGATCGCCGGACCCTGGTGGCGCCGGTCGACATCGCGGTGGGAACCCCGGGTCGCCTCACCGATCTGATCCGGACCGGAGCCATTTCAGCCTCGGACGTCCGAGTCCTCGTCCTGGACGAGGCGGATCATCTGTTGGGGCAGTCCTTCGGCGAACAGACGGCGGTTCTGCTCGCGGACTGCGATGACGCGACCCTGTTGTCGACAACGG
>NZ_JAALDW010000526.1:199-2060 GCF_014145055.1 Dietzia sp. DQ11-38-2 | reverse complement strand
CGGCCACGAGGACCACGGCCGCCGCGGCGGAGGCGACGACGGTCCACACGCCGGGGCGCCGGCGCTCACGCACATGGCTCAGATCGACCACGGCCGCACCGCCGGTGTCCCGGGTGCCGTCGGGTTCCGGTGTCCCCGCGTCGGTTACGGGCGCGGACTCCGCCGCGACCAGATCGAGAATCCTGGCCCGGAGCCCCGGCGGCGGCGGGACGTCGAGGTCGGCATCGGCCACCAGATCGGCTGCGACCTCCCGGGTGGACCGGATGTGGGCGAGCATCGACCTGCGCTGATCCGGTGCGGCGTTGACGAGGGTCTGCTCGACGGCCTCCGTCTCCTGATCGTCCAACGCATCCAGGGCGTAGAGGTCGAGATCCTCGGGATGAACCGTGCCCGGGGACTCCGGATGATCGTGGTGTCGGACGGTCATGACAGCTCACCCCCCAGGCAGCTCTTGAGACGGCGCAGGCCGTCCCGGATTCGTGATTTGATCGTGGGCAGTGCGGCCCCCAGCTGGTCGGCGACCTCTCGGTAGGTCAGTCCCGTGAAGTACGCCATCTCGATCGACTCGCGCTGGTTCTCGGTGAGCTCCCCCAGACAACGACGGACGTCGGCGGCATCTTCCTCCCGGGTGATCTCCTCGGTCACCTGGTCGGCGACGTCCCCGGAGTGGGTGATCCCCGCGGCGGCGTCCGCCTCGTCGCGCCGCGCCGCGGAGCTCTCCGACCGCACCCGGTCCACCGCGCGCCGGTGTGCGATGGTCAGCACCCAGGAATGGACCGACCCGAGCTTCGGACTGTACCCCGAGGCCTGCTTCCAGACCTGCAGGAACACCTCCTGCACGGTCTCCTCGGCGTACCCGGGGTCGCGGAGGACCCGCAGGGCGAGACCGTGGACCCGGGGCGCCATGAGGTCATAGAAGCGGGCGAAGGCCTCGAGGTCGCCGGCCGCGGAGAGTTCCAACAGGCGCCCCGGATCGGCCAGCGACAGGGCGGTGGGGTCGGACACGGAGGACAGTCTAATCCGAGGGGTGGGGAACTCAGGGAACGGGCGCGCGGTGGGGCGGCGCGTGTCGAGGACGGTCATGTCCCCGACACCCGGAACGTGCGGTTGTGCCAGCCCGTGGCCCCGGTGGGTATCGGAGGCTGCCGCGTCTCGGTCTGGACCTCACCGGTCGAATCGGTCGCCCGGACGGACAGCGTGTGCAGGCCGGGTTCGGCGTCCCACGTCCACGACCACATGCGCCAGGTATCGATCGAGTACTCCTCCGCGAGCGCTGCCTCGTTCCACGGCCCGTCGTCGACCCGCACCTCCACTCGGTCGATGCCGCGGTGTTGGGCCCACGCCGTCCCGGCGACCACGACGGGGCCGGGATCCAGCTGGGCCAGCGGGGCGGGCCGGTCGATACGGCTCGCGGTGAGGATCGGCCCCCTCTCGCCCCACCCCCGGTCGGTCCAGTAGGCGCTCGCCCGGTCGAACCGGGTGACCTCCCAGTCCACCACCCATTTGGTGGCGGAGACGTAGCCGTACAGGCCGGGGACGACCTGCCGGACGGGATACCCGTGCTCGAGAGGGAGCGGCTCGCCGTTCATCCCGACGGCCAGCAACGCGTCCCGCCCGTCCGTCAGTGCCTCGAGCGGGGTGCCCGCCGTCCAGCCGTCGACCGAGGTCGAGAGCAGCATGTCGGCCTCGGGCAGGGGCCCGGCTTCCGCGAGCAGTTCGTCGATCGGGAAGCCGGTCCAGGTCGCCGTTCCGGCGAGGTCGCCGCCGACCTCGTTGGACACGCAGGTCAGGGTGACGATCCGGTCCCGGAACTCCCTGCTCGTCAGGGACTGCCAGTCCAGCTCGATCTCCCTGTCCACCA
>NZ_JAALDW010000526.1:0-169 GCF_014145055.1 Dietzia sp. DQ11-38-2 | reverse complement strand
TCCGCCAGTCCGCGGTGGTCAGGGCGGGTACCCGCAGCGCGGTGTCGATGCGGTAGAACTCCTCGTTGGACGTGAGGAACGGGGTGACACCGGGGGCGTCGGGAACCACTCCGTCCGGCACCGGCGGGGCGGCGTTGCGACCGAGTACCCGCGGCAGCCGCAGGCCCGC
>NZ_JAALDW010000525.1:215-5314 GCF_014145055.1 Dietzia sp. DQ11-38-2 | reverse complement strand
AGCCGACCGACGACGGGTTCGACCCGGAGATCTTTCCGGTGACCGCGGCGGCCGTGCGGGACATCATCGACGACCTCGCCGACGACACCCTGCTCGACGCCCCGGGAACCGGAGCGGTCGACGCGCTCCTGGCGGCCGGTGCGCGGCTGGACTCGCCCGAACTGGCGGCCGTCCTGCACTCCCCCGACGGGTGGCCGGAGGTCGACCTCGAGGCAGGCGTGCGTGCTGCACGCGCGTTCGGTTCACCCGTTCCGGCCTGAGCGCGCAGCCGTACCCACGCCGCGCATCTCTGCCACCATGGTCGGGTGAGAAGACTCGGTTACGTCGCGGCCAAGCGCCTCGCCCTCGAGACACTCGGGTGGACCCTCGTCGTGCTGGGAATCGCGGCCCTGTTCCTGCCCGGCCCCGGGCTGCTCACGCTCTTCGCGGGAATGGTGGTGCTCTCCCAGCAGTACGAGTGGATCGAGAAGCGGGTCGACCCCGTCAAGCGCGTCGCGCTCGAGGGTGCGTCCCGCGGGGTGCAGACCTGGCCGAGGATCGCGGCGTCGGTGCTCGGCGTGGCGTGGCTGGTCGGGCTGGGGATCTACTGGGGACAGCATCCCCCGGCGCCCCGGTGGTGGCCGTTCGACCCGGCCTGGTGGTTCATCGGCGGTTGGGGTACCGGCGGGAGCCTGATCGCCTCCGGACTCATCGGCCTGGTACTGATCGCCTACTCGGTCCATCGCTTCCGTGGCAACCCCTACGATCACGCGGTCGAGACGGAGCGTGAGAGGGAACGCCACGCCGCACGCCACCGGGAGAGGGAGGAGCGTCGACGGTCCCGGCAGGGCGTCACATCGGATCTGTCGGACCTCACGTCAGAGTGAACGTCTCCTCGCCGCCCACCGCGACCATCCGTTCCTGCCGGCCGACCCGAACCCGCACGGGGGTCGCGTCGATCACCCCGTCGCGGTGGTGGACGGTGACGCGATCCCTCATCACCGTCACCGTCAGCGGTGACCGCAGGTAGGTCATGTTGAAGGACACCCCGTCTATGCCGCTGGGCAGGTTGGGGTCGAGTCGCAACATCCCGCCGCTGACCCGCATACCCGCGTAGAACCGTTGGACCAGATCGACGGTCCCGGACATGACCCCCATGTGGATCCCCTCACGCGTGGTTCCGCCCTGGATGTCGTTGACGTCGCTACCCAGGGCCACCTTGAACCTCTCCCAGGAGGCGTCCGGGTCGAAGCGGGCGAGCACTCCCGCGTGCGTGATGTAGGACAGCGTCGATCCGTGGGAGGTCCGTCGGTCGTAGTACTCGATGGTGCGCTGGGCGGCATCGCTCGGGAAGTCGTATCCGAGCCGCCGGACGACGCGCCTGAGTTCGGAGTCGCTGAAGAGGAAGAACAGCATCACGGCGTCGGCCTGCTTCGCCAGCTTGTACCGGTCAGGGGTGTCCCCCTCGGCCTTGAGGATCCGGTCCAGCCGCTGGATGTCGCCGTACTGGGCGCGGTAGGAGTCCCAGTCCAACTCCTCGAGGTCCTCGTACCCCTCGAACTGGCTGATGACCCCGTCGTGGAACGGGACGAACATCTTGCGGCTCATGTCCTTCCACCGCGTGACCTCCTCCTCGCGCAGTTCGAGTCGGGCGCGCACCTCCTCGGCCCGGGGCTCGGGGAGGAGGTCGAGCAGGCTCGCGGCGACGTCGCAGATCCACGCCACGAACACATTGGTGTAGGCGTTGTTGCGCAGACCCGCCTCCGACGCCCCGGGGTACTTCTCGTGGTACTCGTCCGGCCCCATCACCCCGTGGATCTCGTAGCGGTCCCGCTCTGGTGAGTAGTGGGCTATCGAGGACCAGAAACGGGCGATGCCGAGCATCATCTCCGCACCGCGGAACTCGAGGAACATCGTGTCCTCGGTGAGGGTGACGTACTGCCAGACGTTGTAGAAGATGGCCGCGCTCACGTGTCGCTGGTTGTGCGAGAGGTCCTCGTCCCACCGTCCGGACAGCGGGTTGAGGTGTACCTCCTGGGTCTCCTCGGTCCCCAGCGACCCGCTCTGCCACGGGAACATGAAGCCCTCGTACCCGGATGCCTCCGCGGCCGCGCGGGCCTCCGACAGTCGGCGATAGCGGTACATCAGCAGACCCCGGGTGACCTCCGGGGTGCGGAAGGTCAGGAAGGGGAAGACGAACAACTCATCCCAGAAGATATGGCCGCGATAGGCCTCCCCGTTGATCCCACGGGCGGGCACCCCCGCGTCGAGGTCCGCGGTGTGGTGCGAGCAGGTCTGCAGGATATGGCTGATGTGGACCCGGAGCAGATGCTGGGCCTCGTCGTCGCCGAACACCTTCATGTCACACGCCTGCCACAGCCGGCCCCATGCCTGACAGTGGTGGGCGTGGGCCGCGTCGAATGGCCGGGCGCGGCTCACTGATCGGTGCGCGCGCGTCATGGTGTTCCCGGTGGCCGGGTCTCGGGAGGTGAACAGTGCGACAGACTTCTCGATCGTGACCGGAACCCCGCGCTCAAGGTCCAGGCACAGCGTCTGCTGGATGTAGTCGGGGGTCCGGAAGTCCGTCCGCGGGACGTCGATCCGCTCGTCGGCCACGAGGACGAGGGTCCGTGCGGCCAGGCTGACCGCGACCTCGGACTGACGGGTGTGGGCCTTGAGGGCGATCACCTCCGGCGCGGGGAAGAGCGTGCTCCCCGGTCGCAGGTGGTCGCTCTCGAGCTGGCGGTAGCGGGGCACGCCGGCATTGGTGACCCGGCCGTCGATCGCGGTGACCACCTCCGCCTCCCCCGACCAGTTGACAGGGGTGATCGTCCACTCGATGTAGGCGTGGTGCATCGCGGCCATCGAGACGAACCGCCGGCTGACCAGCTCGGTCTCGCGACCCTCCTTGTCCCGGAACCGGAGGCGCCTGGTCAGCGTCGCCGACCGGAGGTCGAGTTCGTGCCCGTAGTCGAGGATCTCCACCTCGGCGAGCCGCAGCACCTCCGCACCGCCGATCCGGAGCTTCATCGGCAGCCAGTTGGGCAGGTTGACCAGGTCCTCGTTGTGCACCGGGACCCCGCCGAGCATGGTGGTCGCGCGGTTGTACAGACCGTGCACGTACGTCCCGGGGTAGTGGACCCCGTCGGCCTCCTCCCATTCGGCGGCGCCGCGTGTGCAGAGGTAGCCGTTGCCGGTGGAGGTGAGTGTCTCGCGAAGTCCCTCCTCGCCGGAATCGAACCCGGTGTAGGTCAGCGTGAAGGGGTCGGACCGCCCCACGGTGGTGTCGGTGGCGGGCCCGGTCGACGTGATGCTCACGCCTGTGACCCTATCCACCGACCCGCGGTCGCGCCGGGACGCCGCCTGCCGGTTTCCGCGATCGTCATCTGGCCGAGACTTGTTGGCCACCGACATATTGTATGATCTACGTCACAGTCGAGACGGCCCTCGCCGCGGCGCGAGACCCGCCGTGGACCGCCTCGCCGGAACAGGGGTTCACCATGACCGTTCAGTTCATCGAGATCTCGGAGGACGTTGCCGACAGGCTCCACGTCCTCACCACACCGACGGCCTGCCAGGTCGGCGATGCGCGGATGATCATCGTCGATCTGCTCGGCTCGGGCCCGTCGTGGCCACTGTCCGTCCTCGTGGATCACGTCTGCACCGCGTACGAGGCCCCCGACGGGGAGCGCCTCACGGTCGACCTCCGGGAAGGAATGGCCGAGGACGATCTCCGCGACGAACCGGCACTCCGGCACGTGACGTGGGTGCGGGCGACGCGCCTCGCCCTGAGGGAGCTCACCGACTCCGGCGACGTGGTCTGGAGCCTGCCCTCGGACGACCCGGACGAGGTCGACCACCCCGAGGTCGAGGTCCTCATGGCCGGTGCGGAACCCCGCGCCTTCCGGATCTACGTGGGGGATCCGCTCCCGGACGGATCCGTGTCGTTGCGGTAGCGGACGGCCACGGCCAACATCACCGCGCCCACCGCGATGAAGGACAGCACCCGGAACAGCCCGGGGAGCGTGGCCAGATCGAGGAAGAGCAACTTGGCGAGCGCGAGCGATCCCAGGACGAATCCCATCCGACGGGCGTCCGAGAGCCGGGGGCTCGGGGTGAGGATCAACCAGGCCGCGCAGCTGATCCACAGGACCGTGACCACCAGGTGGGCCCCGAGGAACCCGTCACGCGCCGCGCCGGCGAGGTCGCCGATCACCACACCGGCCGCCACCACCATGACCGAGAAGGTCAGTAGCGCGGCCACGGCACCCGCCATCACCACCCTGGCGGACCGGTGCGGGGCCAGCCGGGAGCCCCACCACGTCGCGGCCACGGCGAGCGTGGTGGCCGCGAACGCCGCCACCACGTCCCAGTAGCTGAGCTCGCGGACCGCCAACCCCTCGTCCAGTGCGAAGAACGGCTGGTTGACCGCCAGGTACACGAGGAGCGCGATCGACCCGCCGACGCCGGCCACCCAGTCCATCCAACGTCGGCGCCACAGGCCGGCCGCCACGAGGTACCCGGTGGCGCTGAGCGTCAGGGCCAGGCTCGTCATCTCCCGCCCGCCGAGTTCGACCCAGGTGGCGAACAACAGACCGCTGCCCACGACACCCGTCACGGCGGACAGCAGGACCGGCCCCGGCTCCTGGGCCCGTCGTCCGGCGACCACCGCGACCGTGAGGTAGGCGGCGGCCAGGACGAGACCGACCGGCCATCCCGGCCGGAGGAGGGGCAGTCCGGACAGGAGGAACAGGGGTACCGCGGTGGGGACGACGACGAGGGCCGCCCGCTCCGGAGCCGGGCGGCGACGCAGGGAATCGACCCAGGCGATACCGACGCCCACCGCGGCGAACGCCAGGACCGCCACGATGAGCGCGATCTGGGAACCCCTGTCGTGACGGAACGCCTGCGAGAGGTACCCGACGAGAACCGGGGCGGGGAAGACCGACCACACCACCCTGACCGCGATCCCGAGGTCCGAGCCGAGCACCGCGGTCGCGATCGCGAGGATCACGAGGAACACCGCCAGCTCCACGCCGGTAGAGATGAACGGCGAGAGCAGCATCGTTCCCGCCGAGACCAGGCACGCGAGCAGAGCCGAGGACCACCGCTGCGCGAGC
>NZ_JAALDW010000525.1:0-196 GCF_014145055.1 Dietzia sp. DQ11-38-2 | reverse complement strand
TCCATCCCCGCCAGCGCCAACCCACCCACGAACATGTACGCCGCCGGGACGGGGATCCACTGGTAGAGCGAGGTGCTGGCGATCACGTCGAGCATCGCCGCGGCCAGGCCGGTGCCGACCAGGGCCAACGCGCCCGGGTTGATCGGGCGCTCGGGCGTGACCTCGTGCCGGGCCTGCAGCCACAACCCGAGCCCGA
>NZ_JAALDW010000524.1:25725-30424 GCF_014145055.1 Dietzia sp. DQ11-38-2 | reverse complement strand
CGCCGACCCCGCGCGGAGCCGCGAGTGGCACCAGTCGAGCGCGGCTCCGGTCGCGGGCGCTCCCGCCGGTGGCGCGTCGGGATGCGGACCGTCGGTCAGGGGCTCCTCGGGACGCGGTCCGTCAGCCTGTGCTCCGTCGGTCACTCGAGCGGAACGCGGCGATAGGTTCCGGCGGCGGTGTCGGCCGCCTCGATCTCATCGCGCGTGATGCCGAGGACGAACAGGACCGTGTCGAGGAACGGCTTGGACAGAGACGCGTCGGCCACTTCACGCAGAGCGGGCTTGGCGCAGAACGCGATCCCCAGCCCCGCGGCGGAGAGCATGTCGATGTCGTTCGCCCCGTCCCCCACGGCGACGGTCTGGCTCAGCGAGATGCCGAGCTCCTCGGCGAACTGGCGCAGGTACTCGGCCTTGGCCTCCCGGTCCACCACCTCGCCGACGACCCGGCCGGTGAGCACCCCGTCCTCGATCTCGAGCGTGTTGGCCCGAGCGAAGTCGAGCCCCAGCTCCTCGGCGAGACCCGCGATCACCTGGATGAACCCGCCCGACACCACACCGCAGCGGATGCCCAGTCGCTTGAGGGTGCGGATGGTCGTGCGCGCGCCCGGGGTCAGCACGATATTCGCCGCGACCTCGTCGAGGACGTCGGCCGGCAACCCCTTGAGCGTGGCCACCCGTTCGTGGAGCGACTGGGCGAAGTCCAACTCACCCCGCATCGCGCGCTCGGTGACCGCACGGACCTCGGCCTCCCTGCCCGCGTGTGCGGCCAGCATCTCGATGACCTCGCCCTGGACCAGCGTGGAGTCCACGTCGAACACCACCAGGCGCTTGGAGCGGCGTCCCAGGCCGGCGCCGTCCACCGAGATGTCGACTCCGTGCGCGTCCGACAGGGGTGCCATCGCTTCGCGCAGTCGCGCGTCGTCCGCGGCGTCGCGACCGGCCGTCGAGACGTGCAGTTCCAGACCCGTGACGGGGTAGTCGGCGATCCCCCGGATCGTGTCGATGTTCGCGCCGATCGACGCGAGTGACCCCGATACCGCGGAGAACGCCGACGCGGTGACCGGGCTGCCGAGGATCACCACCGCGTGGGTGGAGGGCGGGGTGGGAGGCGCGATGTCGTCGAACTGGACCTCGAGTTGCATCCCCAGTTCGTGGATCTGCTCGGTGAGCTCGCGGACCACGGTCACGACATCGGCATCCGACTCCACCCGGACCATGAGGCCGAGGGAGAGGTGCCCGTTGACGACGACCTGTTCCACGTCCACCAGGTCGGCGTGGTGGGAGGCGAGGACCGACATGACCCTCGCGGTGACACCCGGCCGGTCGGGGCCGGTGACGGTGAGGAGTGCCGGGGTGCCGGGGGTGCTCACGTGTGCTCCTGACGAGTGCTTGATCTGGCGGGTGGTCCTGGTGTCCGGGAGGCGGGTTCAGACCGAGGCCGGTGGTGAAGGGTCCGGGGCGACACGCGCCGAACCCCGCCGGAGGGCGAGCCTACCGACGGGGTTCTGCGGGGACCGGAGCCCGTGGGTGAGTACGGGCGGCCGGGTCAGCCCTTCTGCGGTGACGTGCCGCGCTCGGCGACGTCCTTGACGGCGGCCGGGTCCTGGGCCGCGGCCCGGCCACCGACGTGGGCCTCTGCGCGCATGCGCTCACTCATGTGCGGGTAGTGGAGCTCGAACGCCGGGCGCTCGGAGCGGATCCGGGGCAGGGTCACGAAGTTGTGACGCGGCGGCGGGCACGAGGTCGCCCACTCGAGCGAGTTGCCCGCACCCCACGGGTCGTCGACGGTGACGATCTCGCCGTAGCGCCAGCTCTTGATGACGTTCCAGATGAACGGAAGCATCGCGATGCCGAGGATGAACGACCCGATGGTCGAGATCTGGTTGAGGACGGTGAAGTTGTCCGTCGCCAGGTAGTCGGCGTAGCGACGGGCCATGCCCTGGTTGCCGAGCCAGTGCTGCACGAGGAACGTGGTGTGGAAGCCGATGAACATCAGCCAGAAGTGCAGCTTGCCCAGCTTCTCGTCGAGCATCCGGCCCGTCATCTTGGGGAACCAGAAGTACACGCCGGCGAACGTCGCGAACACGATGGTGCCGAAGAGCGTGTAGTGGAAGTGCGCGACGATGAAGTACGTGTCCGAGATGTGGAAGTCGATCGGCGCCGCGGCCATCATGATGCCGGTCAGACCACCGAAGAGGAAGGTCACGATGAAGCCGAGCGCGAAGACCATCGGCGTCTCGAAGGTCATCTTCCCGCGCCACATCGTGCCGATCCAGTTGAAGAACTTCACACCCGTGGGAACGGCGATGAGGAACGTCATGAAGGAGAAGAACGGCAGGAGGACGGCGCCGGTGACGAACATGTGGTGCGCCCACACCGCCATGGACAGCGCGGCGATCGCGAGGGTCGCGAAGATCAGACCGGCGTAGCCGAAGAGCGGCTTGCGGGAGAAGACCGGGAAGACCTCGGAGACGATGCCGAAGAACGGGAGGGCGAGAACGTACACCTCGGGGTGGCCGAAGAACCAGAACAGGTGCTGCCACAGGATGGCACCACCGTTGCCCGGATCGTAGATGCGACCACCGAACTGACGGTCGTAGAAGACGCCGAGGGCGGCGGCGGTGAGGAGCGGGAAGATCAGGAGGATCAGCACCGACGCCACCAGGATGTTCCAGGTGAAGATCGGCATACGGAACATGGTCATGCCCGGCGCGCGGAGGCAGATGATCGTGGTGACGAAGTTGACGGCGCCGAGGATGGTGCCGATACCGCCGATGCCCACGCCGAGGATCCACAGGTCCGCGCCGACGGCCGGCGAGTGGATCTTGTCGGCGAGCGGCATGTACATGGTCCAGCCGAACGCGGCCGCACCGCCCGGGGTGATGAACCCGGAGAGCATGATGATGCCGCCCGCCGTGAACAGCCAGTAGCCCAGGGCGTTCAGTCGCGGGAAGGCGACGTCGGGGGCGCCGATCTGCAGCGGCATGATGTAGTTCGCGAACCCGACCACGATCGGGGTTCCGTACAGCAGCAGCATGACCGTGCCGTGCATGGTGAACAGCTGGTTGAACTGCTCGTTGGACAGGAACTGCATGCCCGGGACGAAGAGCTCCGCCCGGATGAGCAGGGCCATGAGCCCGCCGATGAAGAAGAAGACGAAACAGGTGACGATGTACATCAGGCCGAGCAGCTTGTGATCGGTCGTTGTCATCATCTTCCACACGAACGAGCCCGGCCGGGCGGAGCCCGTGGGTTCGCCCGGCGGATGGTCGAGATCGTCGACCGGCTTGGGGGCCACTGCGGTCATAAGGGTCCTCCTGAACGCCTCACCCGACGCCGCGGGTCGAACCACCGACCCCACGTCGAACGCAAAGGAATAGTGCGTGAGGGCAATCCTAACCCTCCGCTGAGAGCGCCCACCACTCACCCCGCCGAACTCGTCGGGGTGGGTCATCTGCGGTGATCCGCTTTCGTGACGACACGCCCGGGATCGCCCTCCGACCCGCCGCGACCTCCTCTTTGACCACGCTGAGCACCCATCTCCTAGGCTCTGCTGCATGACCGATCACGCGCCGGGCCGTCTCCGCCATCGCGGACGGGGGTACCCTTCCACCCCCGCGAGGGTCTCGGTCGGCATCGCGGGGGCCCTCGTCGCCGGTCTGGCGCTCTCCGGGTGCGGGCCCTCCCCCGTCGACATGGTCGAGCACCCCGTCACCACGACCCCCTCCCGGATGGCCGGTGCGGAGCTCCAACGCTCGGCCGAGCCGGAGGAATCGTGCGCGCCCGCACCGGTGCCGGCCGAGTTCCCCGGAAACGGGGTCCGAGAGGTCGCGTCCACGGATCCTGCCGAGGCGACGGTGGAGGTCCCCCGCTCTCCGGAACGGATCCTGGCCCTCGGCAGCGGGGCCGTGGACGTGGCGTGCGCTCTGGGCCTGCAGGACCTCGTCGTGGGGACCTCCGGACTGCCCCACGATGCCGACGTCTACCTCCCCGCGAACCTGGTGGGACTGCCCGACCTCGGTATCGCCGGCGACTGGCGGGCCGAGGGCGCCGAATTCGACGCGGATGCCGCCGCGAACGCCGCCCGGGACCTGAACCCCGATCTCATCGTGCTGGCCGACTCCCCCGATCCCGACCCCGATCTGGCACGGGCGTTGTCGGCTGTCGCGCCGACCGTCGTCTACGACGCGCGGAGCCTGAACTGGGCCGAGAGCACCGAGGCGATCGCCGACGCCTACGGTCGCCCCACGGCCGGCGGAGACCTCCTGTTGGATGTGATCGACCGGGCGCGGTTCACCGCGGACGCGACCACCCCGAGAGACACCTGGGTCTCGCTCGTCTCCGTCTCCGACGCGGGCGAGATCGAGGTCCAACGGCCGGACACCCTCGGCAGCCTCATGCTCGAGGCCGTCGGTGCCGGCCGGCCCCCCGCCCAGCGCACCCGGGACGGACAACGGATCGGGCCCGCCCCGGAGTCGCCTCCGGTGGGTGACGAACTGGGCGGGGACGTGATCTTCGCCGTGGTGGGTGGCAGTGACCGCTCCGAGCAGTCCGCGCGGGAGGCGTTCGCCACCCAGCGGTGGACGGACCTCGACGCGGTGGGGGCCCGCCGCATGTTCGTGGTGGACCGGGCCGTGTGGGAGGGCTCCGGTCCGGTGGCCGCACGAGCGGTCCTCGACGACATCAGGAGTTCCATCAA
>NZ_JAALDW010000524.1:16604-25693 GCF_014145055.1 Dietzia sp. DQ11-38-2 | reverse complement strand
TCCGGCCGATCCGGCCGCGCGTGGACCGGCCGACCCCGCCGACCAGCTACATCAGCCCGACGACCTCACCCCGGCGCCTGATCAGGGGCCGGGGTGAGGTGACGACGATGGTGGGTTCAGAAGTCCCAGTCCTCGTCCTCCGTCGCCACGGCCTTGCCCATGACATAGGAGCTGCCCGAGCCCGAGAAGAAATCGTGGTTCTCGTCGGCGTTCGGGCTGAGCGCCGAGAGGATGGCGGGGTCGACGTTGGTCTCGTCCTTGGGGAACATCCCCTCGTAGCCGAGGTTCATCAGCGCCTTGTTGGCGTTGTAACGCAAGAACTTCTTGACGTCCTCGGTCCACCCCACGGTGTCGTAGAGGTCCTCGGTGTAGTCCGCTTCGTTGTCGTACAGCTCGAAGAGCAACTCGAAGGTGTAGTCCTTCAGCTCGTCGCGCTCCGCCTGGCCGATGTGCTCGAGACCGCGCTGGTACTTGTAGCCGATGTAGTACCCGTGCACCGCCTCGTCCCGGATGATGAGCCGGATGATGTCCGCGGTGTTGGTGAGCTTGGCGCGCGACGACCAGCGCATCGGCAGGTAGAAGCCCGAGTAGAAGAGGAACGACTCGAGGAGGGTCGACGCGACCTTGCGCTTGAGGGGGTCCTCGCCCGAGTAGTACCCGAGGGTGATGTGGGCCTTGCGCTGCAGGTAGGTGTTCTCCTCCGCCCAGCGGAAGGCGTCATCGATCTGGGGGGTGGAACAGAGCGTCGAGAAGATCGTGGAGTAGCTCTTGGCGTGGACCGACTCCATGAACGCGATGTTGGTGAGCACCGCCTCCTCATGCGGGGTCGCCGCGTCGGGGATCATGCTCACCGCGCCGACCGTCCCCTGGAGGGTGTCCAGCAGGGTCAGTCCGGTGAACACCCGGGTGGTGAGCTCCTGCTCCGAGTCCGTCAGGGTCTGCCACGACGGGATGTCGTTGGACACCGGGACCTTCTCCGGCAGCCAGAAATTGCTGGTGAGCCGGCCCCAGACCTGGTCGTCGACCTCGTCGGTGACGCGGTTCCAGTTGATCGCCGACACCCGGTCGACGAGCCGGGGGGCGACCCCGGCGGCGGGGCTGTGGGATCCCGGAGCGTGCAACTCGGCGGTCATCGGATCTCCTCGTGGTGGCGGGGGCGGTTCGGGTCGCAGGCCTGCGGCACCGGCGTCAGAGCATGCACGAGACGCACCCTTCGACCTCGGTGCCCTCGAGCGCGAGCTGTCGCACGCGGATGTAGTACAGGGTCTTGATCCCCTTGCGCCAGGCGTAGATCTGGGCGCGGTTGACGTCCCGCGTGGTGGCCGTGTCCTTGAAGAACAGGGTCAGCGACAGGCCCTGGTCCACGTGCTGGGTGGCCGCCGCGTAGGTGTCGATGATCTTCTCGTACCCGATCTCGTACGCGTCCTGGTAGTAGTCCAGGTTGTCGTTGGTCAGGTAGGGCGCCGGGTAGTAGACGCGACCGATCTTGCCCTCCTTGCGGATCTCGATCCGGGAGGCCACGGGGTGGATCGACGAGGTCGAGTTGTTGATGTAGCTGATCGATCCCGTGGGCGGCACGGCCTGGAGGTTCTGGTTGTAGATGCCGTACTGCTGCACATCGGCCTTCAGCGCACGCCAGTCGTCCTGGGTGGGCACCGCCACGCCGGCGTCGGCGAACAGCTGGCGCACCCGCTCGGTGGCCGGCTCCCACGCCCGGTCGGTGTACTTGTCGAAAAACTCGCCGGAGGCGTACGTGGACTCCGGGAATCCGGCGAACCAGGTCCCCCGCTCCCGGGCGAGGAGGTTCGACGACCGGATCGCGTGGTAGAGGACCGTGTAGAAGTAGATGTTCGTGAAGTCCACGCCCTCCTCGGATCCGTAGTGGATCCGCTCGCGCGCGAGGTAACCGTGGAGGTTCATCTGCCCCAGGCCGATCGCGTGCGACTCTGAGTTGCCGCGCTCGATCGACGGGACCGAGTCGATGTGGGTCTGGTCGGACACCGCGGTCAGGCCCCGGATCGCCGTCTCGATGGTCGCTCCGAAATCCGGGGAGTCCATGGCCTTGGCGATGTTGAGCGAGCCGAGGTTGCACGAGATGTCCTTGCCCACGTGCGAGTAGGTGAGGTCCTCGTTGTACGTCGACGGGGTGGAGACCTGGAGGATCTCCGAGCACAGGTTCGAATGGGTGATCTTGCCTGCGACCGGGTTGGCCCGGTTCACCGTGTCCTCGTACATGATGTACGGGTACCCGGACTCGAACTGCAGCTCGGCGAGGGTCTGGAAGAAGTGCCGTGCGTTGATCTTGGTCTTCTTGATCCGGCTGTCCTCCACCATCTCGGTGTAGTGCTCGGTGACGTCGACGTCCGCGAAGGGCTTGCCGTAGATCCGCTCGACGTCGTACGGCGAGAACAGGTACATGTCGTCGTTGCGCTTGGCCAGTTCGAACGTGATGTCCGGGATCACGACGCCCAGCGACAGGGTCTTGATGCGGATCTTCTCGTCGGCGTTCTCGCGCTTGGTGTCGAGGAACTTGAAGATGTCCGGGTGGTGGGCGTGCAGGTACACCGCGCCGGCTCCCTGGCGGGCGCCGAGCTGGTTGGCGTAGGAGAAGGAGTCCTCAAGCAGCTTCATCACCGGGATGACGCCGGAGGACTGGTTCTCGATGTGCTTGATCGGGGCGCCGTGCTCGCGGAGGTTCGACAGCAGCAGCGCGACCCCGCCACCGCGCTTGGACAGCTGCAGTGCGGAGTTGATGTTGCGTCCGATGGACTCCATGTTGTCCTCGATACGCAGGAGGAAACAGGAGACGGGCTCACCGCGCTGCTTCTTGCCCGAGTTCAGGAACGTCGGGGTGGCCGGCTGGAACCGACCGTCGATGATCTCGTCGACCAGGCGGCGGGCCAGGGTCTCGTCGCCGTCCGCGAGGGTGAGGGCGACCATGCAGACGCGGTCCTCGTAGCGCTCGAGGTAGCGCTTCCCGTCGAAGGTCTTGAGCGTGTACGAGGTGTAGTACTTGAACGCGCCGAGGAATGTCGGGAAGCGGAACTTCTTGGCGTAGGCGTGATCGAACAACTCGCGCACGTAGTTGCGGGTGTACTTGTCGAGCACCTCGCGCTCGTAGTAGTTCTTGTCGACCAGGTAGTCCAGCTTCTCGTCCAGGTTGTGGAAGAAGACCGTGTTCTGGTTGACGTGCTGGAGGAAGTACTCGCGCGCGGCCTCACGGTCCTTGTCGAACTGGATCCTCCCGTCCGCGTCGTAGAGGTTGAGCATGGCGTTGAGCGCGTGGTAATCCAGGCGCTGCCCCTCGCCCGCCTCACCGGCGATGGTGCCTTCGGGGGTCACGGTTGGTGCTGCCAAAACTCTTCCAATCCCTCACGGACGCGGATGACGTCCTCATGTGTGCCCATCAGTTCGAACCGGTAGAGGTACGGAACCCCGAGCTTGCGTGCGATCACATCGCCGGAGACCGCGTAGTCCGCACCGAAGTTGGTGTTGCCGGCGGCGATGACACCCCGGCAGAGGCTTCTGTTGTGCGCGTTGTTCAGGAACGCCACGACCTGTCGTGGGACCGAGGCGCCGGTCCTCCCGGTGACCTCGAGGCAACCCCCGTACGTCGGGACGATCAGAACATACGGGTCCGACACGACCGGCGGGGCATCGGTCCTCCGCGTGGGGATCCGCAGCGCCGGGAGCCCGAGCCGGTCGACGAACCGCTTGGTGTTCTCGGAGACGTTGGAGAAGTAGACGATCCTCACCGGCTCGGTGGCCGGCAGCGGAGCCGCCATGACTGCCCCCTTCGGATTACACGTGTTCCGGGAGCCCCCCGGTGTCGGGCAGGTGTCAGGCCGCGACGGTGACGAGAGCCTTGATCCGGTCCGGCCGGAATCCCGACCAGTGCTCGGTGCCGGACACCACGACGGGGGCCTGCAGGTAGCCGAGAGCCATCACGTACTCCCGCGCCTCGTCGTCCACCGAGATGTCGACCACCCGGTACTCGACGCCCTGCTTGTCGAGGGCCTTGTAGGTGGCGTTGCACTGGACGCAGGCGGGCTTGGTGTAGACGGTGACCATCAGTCGTGGACCTCTTTCGGCACGGGCGCCGCGGAGGCGCGAGGGGTACTTCTCGGACGGTCATCGGTTCCGGCTCGTGAGCCCGGCCTGTGGATAACCGCGGTGTCTGTCAGGGTTCGCAGCCCGAATGCCACGAGTGGTATTCATCGGGTGCCGCAACGCCTTAGACACTACCCCTAGTGTCCGACGAGTCAATGGACCACAACATTTTGGTCTTACAACGGTGGTATTCCCAGGTCGCGATCCCGCCTTGTGGACACCGCCCACCCCCGGCTGGACAGAGCGTCCCGGATGCCGACGCGCCGCTCCCCGGACGCCACACTGCCACGCCCGAACACGCGTCGGGAACCCGGTCCGGCGCCCCACAGGCCGTCCCCAAGCGCCCCACATCCTGTCCCCACCCGCTCCACAGGCGCGCCCGGTCACGCGCCCGTGATCGCCGGCCCCGACGGACCGGCATCGACGGTTCGGCACCGCCCCACGACGACGAGGGCCCGCCACCGGCGAACCGGTGACGGGCCCTCGCGGGTGCGTGGGCTCCCACGCGGACGGACTCAGCCCTGGCGGGCCTTGAAACGGGGGTCCTTCTTGTTGATCACGTAGACCTTGCCGCGACGACGGACAACCTGGGCGCCCGGCTTGTTCTTCAGCGACCGAAGGGACTTGCGGACCTTCATCTGGCGCTCCTTAGGCTCTCGGGGCGGCCGTGATGGCCGCCGACACGACTGGGATGACTGCGCGACACGTCCGACCCGGAGGTCGGATGCACGACACACAACTGGTCCATCGTAACGGACTGCCCCGTCAGAACTCCAACCGGCGATTCCGTGCGTCGACCCTGTCCCCGTCCGTACGTCACGCCGTGTCCGCCCCGCATGTCACCCAGAAGTCACACTGGGTTTCTATGCTGACGCCATGACCCAGTCCTCTCCCGGCATCAGCGCGCTCCGCGCGTCCATCATCCACGAACTCGGTGTTCGCCCCGACATCGATCCGGCGCAGGAGGTGGATCGTCGGGTGGCGTTTCTGGCCGACTACCTCCGCAGCACCCCGGCCACGGGGTTCGTCCTCGGCATCAGCGGTGGCCAGGACTCCACCCTCACAGGTCGACTCTGCCAGCTCGCCGCGGAGAAGCTGCGCGACGAGGGGCTGCCCAGCGCCCGATTCGTCGCCATGCGCCTGCCCCACGGCACCCAGGCGGACGAGGCCGACGCCGTCGTGGCCCTGGACTTCATCCGACCCGACGCCCGCGTCACCGTCGACGTTCGGCCCGCGTCGGCCACCATGTCGGCGGCCACTGCCGAGGCATTGGAGGTGCTGCCCGACCACGGGGGTCCGCTCCGCGATTTCGTGCGAGGGAACGTCAAGGCACGACAACGGATGGTCGCCCAGTACGCCGTGGCCGGGCAGCTCGGACTTCTCGTCGTGGGCACGGATCACGCGGCCGAGGCGGTCACGGGGTTCTTCACCAAGTACGGCGACGGCGGGGTCGATCTCACCCCGTTGACTGGCCTCACCAAGCGCCAGGGCGCCGCGCTCCTGCGATACCTGGGCGCGCCGGAGTCGACCTGGCGAAAGCTCCCCACCGCCGATCTCGAGGACGACCGGCCGGGACTGCACGACGAGGAGGCGCTGGGCGTGACCTACGAGCAGATCGACGACTATCTCGAGGGCCGCGACGGCGTGTCGGCGGAGGCCGTCGACCGGATCGAGCAGCTGTTCCTGGCCACCCGCCACAAGCGGGCCGTCCCGGCCACTCCTCTGGACACCTGGTGGCGCGAGGGGTGAGCCCCCGCGATCGCCCACCGCCGATCGGTCACCGCAGCAGCGCCCATACGGTGTCCAGCGCCTCCGCCGTCCCCGGTACGTCGTAGGACTGCGTGGTGAACACCGCCGCGCCGCGGCCCGTGCGCCGGTCGACGTATGCGATGGTGCCCAGTCCCCCGGCCCAACCGACGACCCCGCCGGGACGGACTTCGACCTGCATCCCGTACCCGCAGCCGGGTCCGATGAACCCCTCCGCGTCGGCCCGCTGCCGCGCGGTCAGGTGGTCGGCCGTCATCACCTCCACGTACTCCGACCCCAGGAGCACCCCACCGCCGACCAGGACGTCGAGGAATTCGAGGTGGTCCGAGACGGTCGAGGTCAGCCCGCACGCCAGAGACTCGAAGCGCGGCGGGTGGGCGAACCGGTCACCGGTGTCCAGCGCCCGTAAGCCCCCGTCGGGGCCGAGCCCGTAACTGGTGGGGAGTCGGTCGGGGTCGGCGGTGAACCCCACGTCCGCGAGACCGAGCGGGCCGGTGACGTGGTCGGCCACCAGGTCGGACACGGTCGCTCCCGTGGCCCTCGCCAGGAGGACACCCAGCACGTCGCTGCTGGTGTGGTAGTGCCAGCCCACCCCGGGCTGATCGGCCAGGGGCAGCGCGCCCAGCAGCCGCAGGTACTCGTCCGGCTCCATCGGAGGCGCGAAGGGTCCCGGCGCGATCTGTCGCTCGACCATGGCGACGGTCAGAGGACTGCCCTCTCCCGCCCATCCGACGCCGGCGGTCATGGTGAGCAGGTGTCGCAGGGTGATCTGTCGGCCGGCCGGCACGGTCCGGTCGATCGGTGCGCCGGGCCGGGTGAGGACCCGCGGGGCCGACAACTCCGGCAGAAGGGTGGAGACCGGGTCGTCGAGTGCGAGGATCCCGAGCTCGACCATCCGCAGCGCGAGCACGCCGCCCACCGGCTTGGTGTTGGACGACAGGGGGAACACCGTGTCAGGGTCGAGCGCGGGCCCGTCGGGTGACCGCGACCCGCCCGCTGCGATCAGCGTCCGGCCATCCTGCCGGACCCCGCAGACGAAACCCGTGAGCCGCCCGGCGTCGACCAGGGCGTCGAGCTCCCTGACGACGGTGTCGAACCGATCCATGGGATGACCCTACGTCCGCCCGGCCCGGCGGTGACAGGTTCTCCTCTTAGCGCCCGCGGTCAGCGACCCAGCCTCGCGAGCGGCCCGTGAACGTCGACCGGATCCAGGCAGGTGTCGGGGATCGTCCCCAGCGAGCACACACCCACCGGCAGAACCGGGCGGTAGCCCTCCGGGACTCCGCCGCGCGCGATCACGTCCCGGTAGGCGTCGACCCCGGAGGTCGGCCTGCGCTCGAGCAGCGGATCCGTGAGTACGTCGACCCGGTACAGGCCGAAGCGGGAGTCGTAGGTTCCCCACTCGTAGTTGTCGACCAAAGACCAGTGGTTGTATCCGATCACCGGGTAACCGTCGGCGGCCGCGCGCTGGATCCAGAAGACGACGTCCCGGAGGTAGTCGCCGCGCTCGATCCCGTCCTCCCGGTGCCCGTTGTGGGTGGGCATCCCGTTCTCGACGATGTACAGCGGCTTACCGGGAAAGTGCCGCGCGTAGTGCACGATCGACTCGTACATCCCTTCCGGTTGCGGACGCACGCCGGCGAAGTCGTCCCACGCGGCGCGGATGGTGGTGAGGTTGTCGAGCGCGATTCCGTAGTAGTAGTCGATCCCGATGAAGTCCAGCTCCTCGCGGATGTGGTTGAGCAGCAGGTCGTCGGTGGCCGGGGCGAACGCGGGGAGGTATGCCTCGTTGGCGGTCACCATCGCCTCCGGGTCGGCGCGGTGCGCGGCGTGGTATCCCAGCTTGTGGGCCGCGACGACGTTGTCGCGGAACTCGGTGAACTGGTGCAGGCCGACCAGGCCGATGCGAAGTTCGTGACTGAAGAACACCAGGGGCTCGTTGAAGGTGACCCACATCGTCCCGTCGCCGGCCCACCGCTCGGTGACGAGCTCGGCGTAGCGGCCGAAGGCCTCCACCGCGTCCGGCGAGAGGAAACCGCCCCGGTCGACGAGCCATCCGGGGTACACGTAGTGGACCATCGTGATCATGGGCGTCATCCCGTGCGCCCGGATCGTGTCGAGGATGTGGTCGTACCGACGCAGCGCCCCCTCGTCGTACCGCCCCGGCTCGGGTTCGATGCGGGACCACTCCACGCTGAGACGGAAGGTGGTGACGCCCATGTCGGCGGCGCGCGCGATGTCCTCCGGGTATCGGTTCCAGAAGTCCACCGCGTCGTTCACCGGGTCGGCCTCACCGCGGGCGGCCGCGGCGTCGACGTAGCGCTTCCAGTTGGAGTCCCTATTTGAACCCTCGACCTGGAAGCCCGAGGTGGCCACCCCCCAGTGGAACCCCTCGACCATCCGAGATTCGGCACGCGCCAGCGCGGAACCCGTGATCAGGACGGTAGCGACCAGTGCGATGACGAGCGCCGGGGCGAGCAGGAGCCTGGTGACAACACTCTTACGGGGAGTCATCCTCCCAACATCACACACGCCGGGCCCGCCGTCAGCGGTTTGGCCTCACGCCGTGCACCGGGGCCCCGGAACCGGTTACCGGGGTCCGAGTCGACGACTACCGTGAGGAGATGCGAACCCTGGGGAACGTGCTCTGGTTTCTTCTCGCCGGCTGGTGGTTGGCACTGGCGTACGTCATCGCCGGGGTCATCGCCTGCATCCTGATCATCACCATCCCCTTCGGCATCGCCTCGTTCCGACTCGCCGCGTATGTCCTGTGGCCGTTCGGCCGGCGGACCGAGTTCCGCCGGGACGCCGGTGCGCTCTCGATGCTCGGGAACATCCTGTGGATCCTGGTGCTCGGCTGGGAGCTGGCGCTCGCCCACCTGGTCGCGGGGTTGCTGCTGTGCCTGACGATCGTCGGCATCCCCTTCGGGATCGCCTGTTGGAAGATGGTCCCGCTGGCACTGCTCCCGCTCGGCCAGCGGATCGTCCCCATCCGTCACCCGTCCGAGGATCCCTTCGCGGCGGCGCCGGGCCCGCGACGGTAGGAGCGGGGGCTCAGTCCGAGGACCGTGCGGAAGTCCGCGGTGAGGTGGGCGTGGTCGGAGTACCCGAGGTCGGCGGCGACCCGGGCGATCATCACAGTGGGGTCGTCGCGTAGCCGCTGCGCGGCCTCCTGGAGTCGGTACCGACGGATCATCTTCAGTGGTGGCAGG
>NZ_JAALDW010000524.1:16355-16576 GCF_014145055.1 Dietzia sp. DQ11-38-2 | reverse complement strand
TGAGCCGCTGCACGGCACGCGTCGAGATCCCCAGGGCCGCGGCGACCTGGTCCACCCGCACGATCGACCGGTCGGAGGCGATGAGATCCTCCATGGCGTTGGCCAGCATCCCGTCGGCACCAGGCGCCGCCAGGGTCGCGGCGGCCCAGGCCGAGAAGGCGCGCACCGCCCGGTCCCGCGCGAGGGGTTCGCGCTGGTGGTCGCACTGGTCGACCCCGCGC
>NZ_JAALDW010000524.1:3786-16324 GCF_014145055.1 Dietzia sp. DQ11-38-2 | reverse complement strand
GGCTGGTCGACGACGTCGTCCGCCTCCCCCATCGCCGCGCCGACGGCGCGATGCAACTCTGCTGCCTCGACCGGTGTCTCGGCATCGCGGAGCTCCTGCGGCGCGGTCGACAGGGAGGCCAACCCGGCGGGTCGGAGCAGGGCTCCGACCGCCCACCCGCTGCCACTGAGGTCACGGTGGGAGATGCCGGTCGTCGGTCCGGAGAGGGTCACGCCGGAGGGTTCGACGACGAGGTTGGACGCGGGAAACGGAAGGAGTTCCTGCCGGGAGGTCCTGCCCGGCGGCAGACTCCACCGCGGGATCCAGAACCACCGGATGCGGTCGCGCAGGTCGACCGGGGCCTCCTGGCGGTGGAAGGTGGGCAACCGGTCCGGGTAGAGCACTCCGCGCCGATCTGCGAGCTCCGACATCCTCTCCCCTCCCTCACTCCTCCGCCTCGACTGACGTCGCGAATCTTCAAGCCATCAAAGTGCGGGCACTTCTAGGGTCATCCCATGACCGACACCACCTCGCCCCGGACCGGGGCCACCGGGCAGCACACCACCGACGGCGTCCCCCACGGCTCGACCAGCCTCACTCCGTTTCTCGCGATCGAGGGCGCGAAGGGGGCCGTCGAATTCTATTCCTCGGTCTTCGGCGCCCGGGTGGTCGACGTGACGGAGATGGGAGGGGTCGTCGTCCACGCCGAACTCGACTTCGGCAACGGCCGGTTGCAGTTCGGCGAGCCGAGCCCCGACTACGGGCTCGTGCCCGCACCCTCCGGAGGGGTGGCCTGCTACTCGCTCGGGCTGTACTGCGCGGACGTCGACGAGGTGGTGGACCGCGCGGTCAGGGCCGGCGCGACGGTCCGCGAGCCGGTGAGCGAGTTCGTCTCCGGCGACAGGTTTGCCTCGATCGTGGACCCTTACGGCGTGCGCTGGTCGATCATGACGCGCGTCGAGGACCTGTCCGAGTCGGAGAGCGCGCGACGCGTCGCCGAGTGGGCCGCGCAGCAGGGATAGCCGTGCGGTCACGCCCTCACCCACCATGGAAATGAATAGGAGCCCGACCAGTGGCCGGGCTCCTATCAGTGCGAACCGTCCGTCGCCGGATCGGTCCTCCGGGTGGAGCTAAGGGGACTCGAACCCCTGACCCCCACACTGCCAGTGTGGTGCGCTACCAGCTGCGCCATAGCCCCGTGCTCATTCTCCTGCCGTTCACCTCTCGGCGACCGGCCCGACCAAAGTTACACCATCCCGCTTCGGCCCTCCAAATCGCCTCCGGCCCCGCCCTGGACGGGCGGGGCCGGAGGCGATCCGCGTCGACCCGGGTCAGGAGATGATGTTGTCCAGCCAGGCCGGGTCGCCGAACTCCACGACCTCACCCTCGTAGGCGACGGTGGGCGTGGAGACGCGGTCGGTGACCTCACGGATACTGTCCTGCGAGTTGTCGGCGGTGTCCGAGGCCTTCTCCATCCCGCCGTTGGTCTCCACGTTGCCGATGCACTCGACGGTGTCCGCGTTCGCGCCGGCCGCCTCGGCCGTGGACGCAAGCTCCCGGGCGGAACGGTCGCCCCCGCCCTCAGCGGGTTGCTGCGCGAAGAAGGCGTTCTTGACCTCGAAGAAGGTGGGCATCGAGTCCTTGGCAGCGACGCACTGGACCGCGGCGATGGCCCGCGTGGAGTATTCGCCCGAGGCCGACTGGCGGTCGAGGAAGTTGAGGGTGTGGTACTCCACCCGCAGGTCACCGGCCTCGACGGCCTCTGCGATCGGGACGCCGTACTGCCTCTCGAACGAGGCGCACGCCGGGCACATGAAGTCCTCCCAGATCTGGACCGTCGGAGCGGCCTCCTCCCCCACCGTGATCACGCCCGTGTCCGAGATCTCGATCAGCTCATCCGCCGTCTCACCGAACGTGATGGGGTTGGCCTCGCCCCCTCGCTGGGCCATCCACACCACGCCACCGAGGACCAATACGGCGACGGCGATCAGCGCCGCGACCGTGATCAGCATGCCGTTGTTCTTCTTGGTCTGGAGCACCTTGGTGCTCTTGTTGCCTGCGGACTTGGCGTTCACGTGGGCGTGGGCCTTTCTCTACTGGGACATCGTCGGCCCGTTCGGGACGAGCGGCGACTACAGCGAGGGTACCGAAGCCGCCTGAGTCCTCTTTCAGGTGCTGGCAGGTGCTGGCAGGTGCTGGCAGGTGGGAGGACCGTCGAAATGCACCGAACCCCCGGTCGATGGTCGACCGGGGGCTCGGCCCGATGGTGGAGCTGCCGGGAATTGAACCCGGGTCCTCCGCAGCATCGGCAGGGCTTCTCCGTGCGCAGTCCGCGTTGGCCTCTACTCGGATCTCGCCCTCATGCGGACATGTCGGCGATGACGATCCCAGTCACTGTTGGATGTCCCGACCCACCCCGTGACCGGGTGAGCCGGTGATCCCTCTAGATGATGCCGGTGACCGGGGCGAGGGCGACCCCGGGCCGACAGACTACGGGCTCGCTATCAGGCAGCGAGGGCGTAGTCGCGCTGATTGGTATCGGCGCGTAATTGGTTGCCACGACGCTTACGGTGGTCTCTGGCCTGCACCGGCACGCTTCCCCTGCGTCAACTCACGTAGTCGAAACCACATCAGCCCCGTCAGGACCGCCGACTCTCATCGACGGACCACCGATCTTACCCCGACCGAGGTCGAGTCGCCAGGGTGATGTCCGTCTCCACACCACCCCTGCGCGACCGGATCACGCGTGCATGCCCTTGATCTTCCTGCCGAGCTCGCGGACGGCCTCGCGCTCGGCGGTCCTCCTGGCGATGTCGTGCCGCTTGTCGTGCGCCTGCTTACCGCGAGCGACGGCCAGTTCGACCTTCACCCGTCCGTTCACGAAGTAGAGGGACAGGGGGACCAGAGTGGCGTTGCCGTCCCGCACCTTGCCGACGAGGGAATCGATCTCGCGCCGGTGCAGTAGGAGCTTGCGGGCCCGCTTGGGCGCGTGATTGGTCCAGCTCCCGTGCGAGTACTCGGGGATGTGGAGCCCGCGGAGCCACACCTCGCCGTCGTCGATGGTCGCGAACGCGTCGACCAGCGAGGCCTGTCCCTCACGCATGCTCTTGATCTCCGTGCCCAGGAGCGCGATGCCGGCCTCGTGGGTGGACAGGATCGAGTACTCGTGGCGGGCCTTGCGGTTGCTGGCGACCACGCTGCCGTCGCGGCCGAGGGTCGACGCGCCCTTCTTCTTGTTCTTCTTGGCCACGCCGGTTCACCTCCTCGTCCGTCCGTCGGGCAGATCCCCCAGTCTAGATCAGCGCGGGATCACTGCCGAACCGTGGCCCTCAGGGTGACCCACGCCGTGAGGGCGGAGACGACCGCGCCCGCCACGATCAGACCCGGAGCGAGCATCAGGATGTCGGCGGTGGTGATCCGTTCCACCAGGTTCGCCCGGTACGCCTCCGCCAGGACCCTGTCGAGGAACACGACCTTGGCCCCCAGTAGGCCGCCGACCGCGAGCAGCGAACCGACCACCGATGCGAGCACGGCCTCCACCACGAACGGGAGCTCGGTGTACCAGCGGCTCGCGCCCACCAGTCGCATGATGCCGAGCGCGGTCCGGCGGGTGAAGGCCGCGATCTGCGTCATGTTGGCGATGAGCAACACGGTGGCCAGGAGTTGGACCACCGCGACGGCGAACGCGGCGTTCCGGATGCCGTCGAGGACCGAGAACACGCGCTCGACCAACTCCCCCTGGCCCTGCACGACCTCGATCCCCGCGATCGCCTCCAGCTCCGCGGCCACCGACTCGGCCCGGGTGGGGTCGTCGAGTGTGAGGGTGAACCGCGAGCCGAGGGCGTCCGGCGAGGTCGACTCCACGAGGACGGGGTCGGTGGAGGAGAACAGTTCGACGAACTCCTCATACGTCTCCTGCGGGTTCTTGTACTCCACCGACGCCACGCCGGCCGTGTTCTCGAGCCGGCCCCGGATCTCGCCACACGCGGCGGTGCAGTCGGGGTCCTCGATGGAGATGGGACGGTCCACGTAGACGCGGAACTCGTTGAGGTAGTCGTACTTCGCCTGGCTGGCCGAGGCGGTCATCACCACCAATACGCCGGCGCCGAGCATCGCCAACGCGACGGCGGTGGTGATGATCATGGCCAGCGTCATGGACAGGTTCCGGCGCAGCCCCTGCCCGACCTCGGACGCGATGAACCGCGCGGCCATCAGCGTCCCACCCCGTAGGTGCCGCTGGCGTCGTCCCGGACGACCATCCCGTCGACCAGCTCCACGACGCGGCGCCGCGACCGGTCGACGATGTGGCGGTCGTGCGTGGCCATGAGGACCGTGGTGCCGGTCCGGTTGATCCGGTCGAGCAGCAGCATGATGTCCTCGCTGGTCTCGGGGTCGAGGTTGCCGGTCGGCTCGTCGGCGAGCAGCAACCGCGGCCGGTTGACGAACGCCCGGGCGATGGCGACGCGTTGCTGTTCGCCACCGGAGAGCTCGTGCGGCCGACGTCCGGCCTCACGGGCCAGTCCGACCATCTCGAGCGTCTCGGGGACGACCTTGTCGATCGTGCGGCGGGAGGTGCCGATCACCTGGAGCGCGAAGGCCACGTTCTCGGCCACGGTCTTGCTCGGCAGGAGGCGGAAGTCCTGGAAGACGCAACCGAGCGAGCGGCGCAGCGTGGGTACGGACGACGCCTTCATCCTGGTGAGGTCGTGGCCCGCGACGACCAGGGTCCCGGAATCGGGCCGGTCTTCGCGGAGCAGCAGACGCAGGAACGTCGACTTTCCCGACCCGGACGCGCCGATGAGAAATGCGAACTCGCCCTCGGCGATCTCGACGCTCACGTCGGACAGAGCCGGGCGCGTCGAGGACGCGTACGACTTGGTCACATGGGAAGCACTGATCACACGAGCAGCCTAGCGTTACTCCTGCAACATGTGGAGGCGACTCGGGTCGCCTCGTGCGGCGGGCACCTCGCTACCCGGAGCCTCTACGGCGAGGTCTGCTCGTCGGCGGTCGGACCGGCGGCCGCGCCCCCTTGCCCGGTCTGGGGTTGGGTCTGGGTCCCCTGCGGGGCCTGCTGCGTGGTCGGGGTCCCGGGCCGAGCGGGGGCCGGGGACGTCGTCGGCTGACCCCCGGGTGCCTGAGTTCCCGTGGGGACCCCGGTCGGCGCGGTCGGCGTGGTCGTCGTGGGCACGGTCGTCCCGGTGACCGGTTCCGTCGGGGGGGTGCTCGTGGGGGTTCCCGTCGGCGCGGTCGGCTCGACCTCCGTGGTGGTCGCCGGGGGTGGGGCGGGCGTCCGGATGGCGACGACGGGCTGCTCCCTCACCATCGAGTACAGGATGCCCACCACCACGAACGTCACCAGCAGGATCGCGGTGGTCCGCGACATCGAGAAGAACTCCCCGAGGAGCGAGAGGACCTTCGGTCGGGGGCGACGGGACGGGGCGTCGGGATCGGTGGTCCCGCCGAGACCCAGCGGATCGCTGGTGATCACGGGTTCCCGCGTGGTCGTCGCCGCCGTGTCGTCTGGTGTGCGGTCGTCGGGTGTCGTGTCGTCGTCTCGGCGCTCGGCCATCACGCGCTCCCCTCTCCGGTCTGCGGGCGGACCATGCCCGCCCGGATCGCGGCCAGTGCCTCCGGTTCCAGGACGATGCCCTCCGCGCGGAAACGGCGCAGGATGACCGCGCGCATCCGCCGGCCGACCTCCCACTGCATGCCGGGCTTGGTGCGGGCCAGCAACCGGATCACGGTCTGCTCCAGGCGGATCGACTGCACTCCCATCACGGTGGGCTCATCCAGGATGTACTGGCCGACCCGCTCGTCGTCGAGGATCTCGCGGCAGACCTCTGCGAGGACCTCGTGGGCCTTGTCCATGTCGGCGTTGTTGGGCACCGGGACGTCGATGATCGCGCGCGCCCAGTCCTGCGACTGGTTGACCGCGGTGACGATCTGACCGTTGGGCACGATCACCGCCTCACCGTCGAGGGTCCGCAGACGCGTGATCCGCAGGGTGACGTCCTCGACGGTTCCCGCCGTCACCCCCGTCGCCGTGGTGAGCTCGACGATGTCGCCGTAGCCGTATTGACGCTCGGCAAGGACGAAGAACCCGGCCAGGAAGTCCTGGACGATCTTCTGCGCACCGAAGCCCAGCGCCGCACCGAGGACGGTCGCAGGCGCGACCAGCGCGACGAGGTTGACGCCGAAGCGCAGGAGGATCTGGATCCCGAACAGGATGTAGAGAACACCCACGGCGACATACGAGATCACCTGGATCAGGGAGTGGAGGTGCTTGGACTCCTCGGACCAGAATTCCTCGCCGGCGTGGCGTGAGTCTATCCGCCCCGTCCACATCCGCGCGATCTTGGCGATCACCCGGGTCAGCAGCGCCGCACCGAGGACGAGGAGGACGACCTCCAGGCCCTCGTTGCCCAACCACCTCAGGATCGGACTGAAATCACTCTGCAGACTCACTCCGCGTCGGCCCCCTCCCGCATCCGCCACCGGATGCCAGCCTCGATGAACCCGTCGAGGTCGCCGTCCAGGACCGCCGACGGGTTGTTGACCTCGAACTCTGTCCGCAGGTCCTTGACCATCTGGTACGGGTGCAGGACGTAGGACCGCATCTGGTTACCCCAGGAGGCGTTCCCCCCCGACCCGAGCGCGTCCAGCGCCGCCCGCTCCTCCTGCTGCTTGCGCGCGAGCAACTTGGCCTGCAGGACCTTCATGGCCGCGACCTTGTTCTGCAACTGGGACTTCTCGTTCTGGCACGTCACCACGATCCCGGTCGGGACGTGGGTGAGGCGGACCGCCGAGTCGGTGGTGTTGACGGACTGTCCGCCGGGGCCGGACGAGCGGTAGACGTCGACGCGCACCTCGTTCTCGTCGACCTCGATCGAGTCCGTCTGCTCCACCACCGGCAGCACCTCGACCTCGGCGAAGGACGTCTGCCGCCGACCCTGGTTGTCGAACGGGCTGATCCGCACCAGGCGGTGCGTGCCCTGCTCCACCGAGAGCGTTCCGTACATGTACGGGTCGTGGACGACGAACGTCGCCGACTTGATCCCGGCCTCCTCCGCGTACGAGGTGTCGTAGACCTCGACCTTGTGACCGGCCTTCTCCGCCCACCGCACGTACATGCGCATCAACATCTCCGCGAAGTCCGCGGCGTCGACACCGCCCGCACCGGCACGGATGTTGACCACGGCCTCACGCTGGTCGTACTCGCCGCTGAGCATCGTCTTGACCTCGATCGCCTCGACGTCCTCCCGGAGCTGCGCCCGCTCGGCGTCCGCCTCCTCGACGGCCCCGTCGCCCTCCTCCTCCGCGAGCTCGTACATCAGCGGGAGGTCCTCGATGCGCTGGCGGAGCTCACGGCACCGCCGCAGGTCGGCCTGGATGTAGGAGAGCTCGCTGGTGACCTTCTGCGCCCGTTCCTGGTCGTTCCACAGGTCGGGGTCAGCGGCCATCTGCTCCAGCTCGTCGACGCGACGGGCGAGTTCCTCGATGTCGAGGACCTTCTCGACCGTCGTCATGGTGGCGTCGAGGGCGGCGATGTCGGCGGAAACGTCGGGGTGCACGGCATCGGAGTCTACGCGGGTCGGCGTCCTCCTCGTGTTCGCCCACCCGCCACCCGCCCGAGGTCCGCCGCACGCCCCGCCGTCGCCTGACGGGGGTAGCGTCGCGGGGGACGGACCCGCTACCGCACGAGGTCGGCGGGCCACTGCGGACCAGCGGAGGAAGCCTATGCCCCCTGAGACCCGCCACCGGCGGCACCCCTCCGACGAGTCCGTCACGGCGATCGCGGACGAAGATCTGGCCGCCCGGCTCGTCGTCGACGCCGGGACCCTGGCGCGACGTCTCCGTGACGACGGACTGGATGTGCACCACAAGACCTCGGTGTCCGACGTGGTCACCGAGGCGGACAGGGCCGCCGAACACCAGATCACCACGCTCCTGGCCGCCCACCGGCCCGAGGACGGGGTCCTCGGCGAGGAGGGGACCCTCGTCCAGGGGCGCCACGAGCGCAGGTGGGTCGTCGACCCCGTCGACGGGACGTACAACTTCGTCAGCGGTTCCGACTACTGGTGTTCGGCCGTCGCGGTGACCGGCCCGGACGACTACCTCCTGGGGGCCGTCCACCGCCCCGTCACCGGAGAGACCTTCGTCGGAGGTTCGGACGTCCCCACCCGCCGCAACGGCGTCCCGGTGACCCGCCTCACCCCCGGTGCGTTGGCCGCCGGGAGCCTGGCCACCTATCTGCACCCGCCGTTCTTCGCCGACCCCGACCTCGCCGATCCCTTCCACCGCGTCAGCCGGGGCGCGGCGACCATCCGGATGCTCGGTTCGGGTTCGGTCGACCTCGCGGCGGTGGCCTGCGGCGTCCACTCGGTGTGGTGCCAGCACTCGTGCCCGGAGTGGGACTGGCTCCCCGGGCGGGCGCTCGTCGAGGGCGCCGGCGGGCTCTGCGCGACCGTCGAGGTGAACGGTTACGACTGGTTCGTGGCGGGCCGTCCCGGGGCCGTCGAGGACGCGGTAGCGCTTCTCCGGGGCTGAGTTAGACGCCCTGACCTGCACTCGAGACGATTTGAGGGGAAAGTGTGGCGCTCGGAACTTACTCCGAAGTAAGATGTCCGTCGACAGCACCGTCCACCGTCCGTCACGAGAACAGCTGGTGATGATGAGCAAGAATTCGACGTCCCCGTCCACGACCGGACGCGCGGAGACCTCCACTCCGGGCAAGAACCCCACGAGGATCGACGCCATCGGAGCCGCCATGCGCGCGCTCACGACGATCACCGGGTCGGAGTTCGCCGAGCGCTTCAACCTGCGCCACAAGGTCGACCGGGTCACCTACGAGGCCACCAAGACCGGCTTCAAGACCCTCGGCGCCGCCACCAAGTCCTTCAAGAAGGTCTCCGGATCCGGCGCGCCCAAGCGCCTGCCGGACGCCGACTCCGGGTCGAGGCCCGACCTCTTTGACCTCACCCTCGACGACGACCAGCAGATGATCGTCGAGACGGTCCGGGACTTCGCCACCGAGGTCATGCGGCCGGCCGCCCACGACGCCGACCACGCCGCCGAGGCCCCGGCCTCGCTGCTGGAGCGCTCCGCCGAGATCGGCGCCACCATGCTCAACGTGCCCGAGGAGTTCGAGGGCATCGCCTCCGAGCGCGGAGTGGTGACCAACTCCCTGGTCGCCGAGGCGCTGGCGTACGGCGACATGGGGCTGGCCCTGCCGATCCTGGCGCCCTCCGGAGTCGCCACCACCCTGACCCAGTTCGGGTCCGACGCGCAGCAGAAGAGCTATCTTCCGGCCTTCGCCTCCGAGAAGACCCCGGCGGCCGCCGTGGTGGTGGCCGAGCCCCGCCCGCTCTTCGACCCGTTCGAGCTCACGACCACCGCGACCCGCGGGCCGGGAGGCTTCACGCTCAACGGCGTCAAGTCGATGGTGCCCACCGCCGGCAGCGCGGAGCTCTTCGTCATCGCGGCCTCCCTCGACGGCGCCCCGACGCTCTTCGTGGTCGAGTCCGACACCGAGGGTCTCGTGGTCGAGGCGGACCCGTCCATGGGCCTGCGAGCCGCGGGCCTGGGACGCCTCGTCCTGACCGACGTCTCGCTGCCCTCCGATGCCGTCCTGGGTGGCCCCGACTCCTCCCCCGAGGACCGGGCCGCCACCTACGCCGACGTCATCCGCCTGTCCCGCCTGGGTTGGGCCTCACTCGCCGTGGGCACCTCGCACGCGGTCCTCGACTACGTGACCCCGTACGTCAAGGAGCGCCAGGCGTTCGGCGAGCCCATCGCCCACCGCCAGGCGGTCGCCTTCGCCGTCGCCGACATGGCCACCGAACTCGACGGCATGCGCCTGGTCACCTGGCGTGGGGCGTCCCGCGCCGAGCAGGGACTCCCCTTCGCCCGCGAGGCCGCACTGGCCCGCAAGATCGCCGCCGACAAGGGCATGAGGATCGGGCTCGACGGCGTCCAGCTGCTCGGTGGCCACGGGTTCACCAAGGAACACCCCGTCGAGCGCTGGTACCGCGACCTGCGCGCCGTGGGCGTGGCCGAGGGAGTGGTGGTCCTGTGATCACCACCCACCCCGCCACCCGCCCCACCCGGACTAAGGAACTCTGACGATGATCAACCTCGAACTCCCCAAGCGGCTCGAGGCGGGCGCCAACCAGGCCCGCCAGGTCGCCACCCAGATCTTCCGTCCCGTGTCCCGCAAGTACGACCTCGCGGAGCACGAGTACCCCGTCGAGCTCGACACTCTCAAGGCCATGATGGAGGCCATGGAGGACGCAGGGCAGGCCGCCTCCGGTGCCACCATGGGGTCGGGCGGCGCGCCGCGTCGCGAGGGCGTGTCCAACGGCGGCAACATGAAGTCGCTCCTCAACATCATCGAGACGTGCTGGGGGGACGTCGGACTCACCCTGTCGATCCCGCGCCAGGGCCTGGGCAACTCCGCGATCGCCGCGGTCGCCAACGACGAGCAGATGGAGAGGTTCGGACGGGTCTGGGCCTCCATGGCGATCACCGAGCCCGAGTTCGGTTCCGACTCCGCCGCGGTGTCCACCACCGCCCGGTTGGACGGCGACGAGTACGTGATCAACGGCACCAAGATCTACATCACGTCCGGTGCCCGGGCCGACCACATCGTCGTGTGGGCGACCCTCGACAAGAGCAAGGGCCGCGCGGCCATCAAGTCCTTCGTCGTGCCGCGCGAGCACCCCGGTGTGAACGTGGACCGGCTGGAGCACAAGCTCGGCATCCGCGCCTCCGACACCGCACAGATCACCTTCGACAACTGCCGGGTCCCCAAGGAGAACCTCCTGGGCGATCCCGAGGTCCGGGTGGACAAGGGTTTCGCCGGCGCCATGCAGACGTTCGACAACACCCGCCCGCTCGTGGCGGGGATGGCGGTCGGCGTCGCGCGTGCCGCGCTGGAGGAGATCCGGGCGCTGCTCGAGGAGGCCGGGCTGGAGATCGACTACGACCGGCCCGCGACCAGCCAGCCCGCCGCGGTGGCCAAGTACCTCGAGCTCGAGGCCGACTGGGAGTCCGCGTATCTGCTCACCCTGCGGGCGGCGTGGATGGCCGACAACAAGATGCCCAACACCAAGGAGGCGTCGATGTGCAAGGCCAAGGCCGGGCGCACCGGCTCCGCCGTGACCCTGGGCGCGGTCGAGCTGGCCGGCAGCTACGGCTACTCCGAGCGCAGTTTCCTGGAGAAGTGGTCGCGCGACTCCAAGATCCTCGACATCTTCGAAGGCACCCAGCAGATCCAGCAGCTGGTGATCGCGCGGCGACTGCTCGACCTGTCCAGCGCCGAGCTGAAGTGACGAGCTCCGAGGGCATCTTCTGAGCAGAACGCCCCTGCGGGCCATCGGTCCGCAGGGGCGTTCTTCGTCGACGTCGAAACCTTGCTCAGGGCTCCGTCCCGAGGTGGTCCCTCGCCCGCCGAACCCCGAACGACAGGGCAGCCCGCCAGTACTAGGTGAGCCGGTCTCCGGCCTTCCAGACAAATCCGTTTACGGCCTACCGCGAATCACTACTTTTCGCAGGCGACGCCGTCTCCGTCTCTATCCAGACCTGATCTGTATCCGGGGCTGCTCGGGTACAGGGGCGCGGCCCCGGCAGCCTTGGCTTCGGAGCAGTTTGCGTAGTAAGCGCTCGCAGGAACCGGCTCCGGTGCAAATGTCTGCGGCTGCGGCGCTGACTGTACCGGCGGAGGCTCGGGCGCAAGTGCGGGCCGGAACTCTTCCGGTAAGGGCTCGGGCTGCGGCTGGGGGGCCTGCGTGACTGCGCGCGTTGCCGGTTCGCTGCTTGCGGTGGTAGGACGCTGCAAAGAGGTGGTCTGCGTTGTGGTCGTCGTTCGGGGTGCCGTCGTTCGGAATGCCGTGGACGACGATGTCGTGGTGTCCGCCTCTTCGGAAGTGTCCCCACATCCGGCCAGGAGGAGCGGGGCAACTAGGACGGCAGCAAAGAATGTGCGCACGGAATGCCTTTCGTAGAGTGAAAGCATTCTTAACAGTTGTTACCGGCATCCGCCTCGCTTTGGGCGATTCGCTTGTGGCACCACTTCAACTGGTCCGAGGGACCAACTCCCCCTCAGGGGTCCGACTGGACATTCTCGTCTACCGCATCTCATCTCCCCGGGGACCACGCGAACCTCGACACCCGTCCTGACGTCCCCGTGATCGCGCGTCGCAACCTCGACCTGTCGTGCGCCGAGTTGCCTTGGATCACTGCCGGGGCGACTGGCGACAGGCACCATGACGGGTACGGTGCCGCGCGAACAGGAGCAGAACCGATGTCCCCTGACGACGACGTCCCCCTCTTCCGGGCCCCGATGCGGTCGCGGGACGACCGGGTGCCCGACGGTGGCGGAGTCGAGCGCGGCCTGCGCCTCGGCCTCTGCGGCATGGGAGGGCGCCTCGAGGGGCCGTCGCCGTCGTCGCTCGCCGAAGCGGTCGACGCCGCCGCGGCGCAGCACGACTCCAGGTTGGCCCGCCGGATCGAGCGGTTCGCCGACGCCCCCGACGGCGTCTACGTGTGGACCCGGGAC
>NZ_JAALDW010000524.1:3602-3776 GCF_014145055.1 Dietzia sp. DQ11-38-2 | reverse complement strand
CCACTACTGGCTCGGGCGTCTCGCGGGGCCGTGGCGCTACGACGCCTCAGACGAGGCGCACTCGGTGGACCTGGTGCACGTCCGTGAGTGCACGTGGCGATCCGAACCGACAGACCGGTCGAGCGTCCCCGACGCCGTCCTGGCCACCTTCGCGCGCGGTGGCCGCAACTGGCA
>NZ_JAALDW010000524.1:0-3573 GCF_014145055.1 Dietzia sp. DQ11-38-2 | reverse complement strand
CGGTCTGAGGCGGGCGCCGCCGAGTCCGCCGAACTGTGGGCGAGGTGAGGTCACCCGGCCAGCGCGCCTACCCCGCCAGGGCCGGGTCGACGAACTGCTCGTCCGCCTCGGCCCACACGTCCTCGCGCCCGATCCCGTCCGGGTCGATCCGTTCGACTGTTTCGGGCAGGTACACCATCCTCACCATCTCCTGGCCCCCCGGCTGGTCGCCGGCCGCAGAGTAGGCGGTGATCTCCACGGTCCCCGACCACTCGGAGTCCTGAACGGCGCGGAGAATGCTGATCGAGTCGTCCTGGGCGGCCTGGCTGGCGGCGGCCGGAGTGGCATCCGGCGGCAGGGGGAAGGTGACGGCGGCGAGGCCGGGTTCGAACTCGACGACGGCGCCCTCCACCTCCGCGGTGATGGCGTCGGCGAGCGCGGAGTGGGGGTCCTCCGCCGCGGGCTGCGCGGACTCCTCGGCATTCCCGGTGAACAGGAACACCAGAAGACCCACGACGATCACCACGACGATCAGCCCGAGGATCATGAACAGTCCCCTGCTGGCCCGGTCGCGTCGCTTGGGAGGAACGGTGGCATCGGTGCTGGTCATGGGTTCACCTCTCATCCGGGATGACCCCAGTCGTACCAGGTGGGCCGATGATCCACACCGATTTCGGGCGGTCCGCTCGGCGGGCCGTCAGGCCATCCGGAAACCGCGACCGGGCCAGTTGCGGTCGGTCGCATCGGTCACGATCGCATCGAACGAGTACGCCAGCGCCGGGAGGAAGAAGGGCGACTGCGCGGCGTGGAAGCAGGACGGCAGGAGTGGACCGACGCTGCCGATGGGCCCGGCGTTCGGAGGCATGTGCCCACCGGACAGCAGTCCCACCAGGCGACCGTCGCGGGTCACCGGACCACCGGAGTCCCCGTATCCCGCGCAGGCCTGGCTCCAGAACTTCGCGCCGTCGCGCTGCCACGTGATGCCACAGGTGTGCCCCGTGGACAACCCGTCCTTGCACACGACGTCACCGAACTCAGGGGCGGGACCGCGCCCGCTGACCCCGGGCTGGCGGACGGGGACCGCGGTACCCGGGTCGAGCCGGATCACCGAGTAGTCGAGGATCTCGTTACGCGTCGCGACGGTGCCGATCACCCCGGCTCCCGGGTCGCTCCGGAGGAAGACCGGGGAGTTGATCCGGTCGCTGCAGTGGGCGGCCGTGAAGGCCACCGGGGCTCCGGTGGCGTCATACCCGGCGGCGGTGAGGGTGCACCCGGCCACTCCGTTGACCAGCACCGGAGTGCCGCCGGCGACCGGGACCGCGGCCTGGGCGGCGGCGGGGGCCGCGAGTGCGGTCGCACCGGCCATCACAGCGGTCACGGCGAGCTTGGCCAGGCCGGTGAACCTCATGAGCGTGTCCTTCCCACCCCGGCAGACTGCCCGGGTAAACGCCCTGACAGCCTATCGGGCGCCGGCTCCGGCTGCACGGCGGGCGCGCCCCGCTACTCGCGGCGAGCCAGCCGTCCGACGGGCTCGTTCGGCGTCAGTGACCCTCGACCGTGATCCTGATCGACGGGCACTCGCCCGGATCCCCACCGATGTGGGCCCAGATGGCCTCGACCACGGGCCGGAGGAACACCTCCCCCACCTGGTCGACGAGCGTACGGACCACCTGCACCTTGTCCGAGGCCCTGGTGGAGGCCAGACCCCCTCGCCGCAGGCCCTCGATCTCCCTGGTGGTGAGGTCGACGATCGCCTCCAGCAACGGTGCCCCGCGACCGTCGGGTTCCAACAGGGCCCGGTTGAGGTAGCTCACGAGCTGCGGGTTCTGCCGGAGCATCTCGCGGACCGCGACGTTCCTGGCCTCCACCACCTCCGCCGGCGTCCCGGTGTGTTCCACCGTCGCCAGCGCCCCGACGACCCGCTCCACCACGAGGTCGTCGACGGCCCGGCGCAGGCCGTCCTTGGTGCCGAAATGATGCTGGATCAGGCCGATGGTCACCCCGACCTCGGCGGCGACCCGACGCATCGAGACCCGGTCCTCGCCGTACTCGGCGTACAGGGCCAGTGCGGCGTAGCGGATCCGCGCCCTAGCGGTGAGGTCCCCGTCGGCGGCACCGCCGCGGTCGGCTGTGGTCCCGGCCATGTGCGCCACCCCGTTCGTCGTCCCTCGACCGGCGTCTGCGTCCGGTCGATGTCGGAGACAATACCGCGACCATACGATTGCATAGCAAAGCATGCACTTGTATTGTGGTGGACGAGCGGGGCCGCCCGGGCCCCACGCGACCGACCCCTGGAGATCCCTCGTGTTCGAGACCGCCCCCTACCGCTCCCCGTGGATGACCGACGACCTGGACGCGCTACGCGCCCACACTCGTGCGTTCCTGGACAAGGAGACCGCGCCGAACCTCGAGCGGTGGGCCGCCGAGGGCGCGGTGGACCGAGGATTCTGGAACAAGGCCGGCGACGCGGGCCTGCTGTGCATCTCCATCCCCGAGGAGTACGGAGGGGGCGGCGGCACGTTCGCCCACGAGACCGTGATCGCCGAGGAGCAGACCCGGGCGCTCGACGACGGCTGGGGCAACTCCGTGCACAGCACGATCGTCGCCCACTACCTGCTCCAGTACGGCACCGAGGAGCAGAAGACCCGCCTGTTGCCGAAGCTGGCGACCGGCGAGATGGTGGGGGCGATCGCCATGACCGAGCCCGGAGCGGGTTCGGATCTGCAGGCGCTGCGCACCACGGCGGTGCGGGACGGCGACGACCTGGTGGTCAACGGCGCCAAGACGTTCATCTCCAACGGCATGCACTGCGACCTGCTCATCATCGTCGCCCGCACCGGTGGCGAGGGTGCCCAGGGGCTGTCGCTCCTGCTGGCCGAGACCACGGACCTCCCGGGGTTCGACCGCGGGCGCAAGCTCGACAAGATCGGCCTGAAGTACCAGGACACGATGGAGCTGTTCTTCGACGACATGCGGATCCCCGCCGCCAACATCCTCGGCGGCGAGGCGGGCGAGGGCCAGGGCTTCATCCAGCTCATGCAGCAGCTGCCCCAGGAGCGCCTCATCATCGCCGTCACCGCCGTCGCCGCGGCCGAGACCGCGGTCCGCCTCGCGGTCGACTACGCCAAGGAGCGCGAGGCGTTCGGCAAGCCCATCCTGAAGTTCCAGAACCTCCGCTTCGAGCTGGCCGAGTGCAAGACCGAGGCCCTGGCGGCCCGGACCCTCCTGGACCACTGCATCTCCCTGCATCTGGAGGGCAAGCTGGATCCGGCCACGGCGTCGATGGCCAAGTACTTCTGCACCGACAAGCAGTGCGAGATCATCGACCGCTGCCTGCAGGTCTTCGGCGGCTACGGGTTCATGACCGAGTACCCGATCGCCCGGATGTACGCCTCCGCCCGCGTGCAGAAGATCTACGGCGGGACCAACGAGATCATGAAGGAGCTGATCTCCCGGACCCTCTGAGCCCCACCACCCTGAGCCCCACCACTCCGAGCCCCACCACCCTGAGCCCCTCAGAGTTCGGACACGATCGCGCGGACGGCGTCACGGCCCGCCCGGTTGGCCCCCACGGTCGACTGGGACGGGCCGTAG
>NZ_JAALDW010000523.1:215-1918 GCF_014145055.1 Dietzia sp. DQ11-38-2 | reverse complement strand
ATCGGCCGGCGGGGGCACACTCGACACCGGCTTCGTCCCCGTGGCGCCCAACACCGCCGACGCCGTCACGGTGCCGGCCGGGCACTCCAGCGACGTGGTGATCCGGTGGGGAGATCCGGTGATCCCCGGAGGCCCCGCCTTCGACTTCGAGAACCAGTCGGCCGCCGCGCAGGCGGTGCAGTACGGCTTCAACTGCGACCTGGCGGTCCTGTTCCCCATGGACGACCGTGACGAGAGGTTCCTGCTCACGGTCAACCACGAGTACACGACCGAACCCATGATGTTCCGCGGATACGACTCCGCGGCCCCCACCCGGGAGCAGGTCGAGATCGCCTGGGCCGCACACGGCCTGACGGTGGTGGAACTCGCCAGCCGACGGTACGACGGCGGGCTCGATCCCGTGATGGGCTCGTACAACCGCCGCATCACCGCGACGACGCCGTTCGAGTTGCGTGGCCCCGCCGTCGGCCCGCTGACCCGGACCACCGCCGACCCCACCGGGACCCGCGTGCTGGGCACCCTCAACAACTGCGCCGGCGGCCACACCCCCTGGGGGACGGTCCTGTCCGGCGAGGAGAACTTCAACCAGTACTTCGGCACCACCGGCTCCGTCACCGACCCGGCGCGGGTGGAGGCCCTCCGGCGCTACGGGGTGTCGGTCGGCGAGTCCGGGCGCAAGTGGGAACGCTTCGACAGCCGCTTCGACCTGGCGGTCGAACCCAACGAGGTCAACCGCTTCGGCTACGTCGTCGAGGTCGACCCGTGGAACCCGGATTCCACGCCCGTCAAGCACTCGGCGCTCGGCCGGTTCAAGCACGAGGGCGGGACGGTCCACGTGACGGCGGACGGCACCGTCGTCATCTATTCCGGCGACGACGAGCGATTCGACTACCTGTACAAGTTCATCTCCAGCCGGACGATGGTGCCGGGGCGGACCCCGGCGGCCCGGGAACAGAACATGAGGATCCTCGACGAGGGGACCCTCTACGTGGCCACCTTCACCGGCAACTCCCCGGAGTCCGAGATCGACGGGACGGGCGCCCTCCCCTCGGACGGCGCATTCGACGGTACGGGTGCCTGGATCCCGCTCCTGACCGTCGACTCCGCCGGCAACGCCGTCTCCCACGTCCCCGGCATGAGCGCCGAGGAGGTCGCCGTGTACACACGCATGGCGGGAGACGCGGTCGGCGCCACCAAGATGGACCGCCCGGAGGACGTCGAGCCCAGCCCCTCGACCGGCAAGGTCTACCTGGCCCTGACCAACAACACCCGCCGCACCGTCGGCCAGGTCGACGAGGCCAACCCCAGGCACGACAACAAGCACGGTCAGGTCGTCGAGATCACCGACGACCACGCCGGTACGACCTTCGGCTGGAACCTGCTCCTGGTCTGCGGCGACCCCGCGGCCGCCGACACCTACTTCGGCGGCTTCGACAAGTCCAAGGTCAGCCCGATCTCCTGCCCGGACAACGTGGCCTTCGACCCCGCCGGTGGGCTGTGGGTGTCGACCGACGGCAACGCGCTCGGATTCAACGACGGGCTCTACTCGGTGGCCACCGAGGGACCGAACCGGGGCGAGACCAAGTTGTTCCTCACCGTTCCCGTGGGTGCGGAGACCTGCGGTCCGCTCGTCTTCTCCGATCGGGCGATCGTCAACGTCCAGCACCCCGGGGAGAAGGACGGGGCCTCGATCGAGAACCCCG
>NZ_JAALDW010000523.1:0-178 GCF_014145055.1 Dietzia sp. DQ11-38-2 | reverse complement strand
TCCAGCCAGCCGCGGCCGTCGACGGTCGTGGCGTGGAAGGACGGGTTCACCGGCGGGACGGGATCACTCTCAGGGGGCTCCCTGCCGGCGGGATCGCTCGGTTCCTGAGCGACCGTGTGCGGGGTCGGTGCGGCCCGCGGTCGGCACGGGGTCGGCCCCGACGCGCAGCCCGCCGGCC
>NZ_JAALDW010000057.1:0-2311 GCF_014145055.1 Dietzia sp. DQ11-38-2 | reverse complement strand
TCCAGCCGGTCGCGGCGGGTGAGGTCGGCGAGATCTGCGTGCGCCTGCCCAGCCCCAACGCGTTCCTGCGCTACTGGAACGCGCCCGACAAGACCGCGGAGAAGACCGCCGGTGGAGTGCTGCACACCGGGGATCTGGCGCGGGTCGACGAGAGGGGGAGCTTCTGGTTCTCCGGCCGCAACGACGACCTGATCTCCTCGTCCGGCTACCGCGTGGGCCCCGGCGAGATCGAGGACCAGATCCTGCGCCACAGTGGGGTCGGGATGGTGGCCGTGATCGGCGTGCCGGACGAGCTGCGCGGAGAGGCGATCGTCGCGTACGTCGTCCCCGCCGAGGGGACCAGCGGCACCGACGAGTTGGCCCGCGAGATCCAGGCCCTGGTCAAGGAGCGACTCGCCTTCTACCAGTACCCGCGGGAGGTGCGGTTCCTCGACGAGCTCCCCACCACCAACACCGGAAAGATCCGCCGCGCCGCGCTGCGTAACGACCACAACCGACCGACCCCTGAGGATCCCTCATGAACAACCCCGTCGTCATAGGCGTCGTGCTCGCCTATTTCGTGCTCATGTTCGCCATCGGCGCGTGGGCCAACACCAAGATGAAGTCGGCCAAGGAGTTCCTCGTCGCGGGGCAGTCCCTGGGCTTCTTCGTCATGGCCATCGCCAGCTTCTCCTCCATCCAGTCCGGCTGGGGCATGGTCGGCGGAACCGGCCAGACCTACGCCTGGGGCCTGCAGGCGCTCATCGCCGTGGGGCTGCTCGCGCCCTTCGGCTTCGCCGTCGCCTGGTTCCTGCTGGGCAGCCGTCTCAACTGGATCGGCAAGAAGCACCGCGTCTACTCGGTGCCCGACCTCATCCGGGTCCGGTTCCAGGACCGGACCTCACACGCCACCATGTCGGTCGCGATCTTCATCGCCTCGATCGCGTACATGACCGCCCAGGTCACCTCGATCGGCGTGATCATCTCGCTGCTGCTGGGCACCTCGATCCCCACCAGCGTGTGGATCGGATCGATGGTCGTGGCCGCGTACACGATGGCCGGCGGCATGCTCGCGGCCGTGTGGACCGACCTCGTGCAGGGCGTGCTCATGGTGGTCATGTCCGTGGGGCTGTTCTTCTTCGCCGTCCAGGTGGCCGGCGGCTGGCTCCCCATGCTCGACACCATCTCGGCAGGCCGCGCGGAGATGCTCTCGATCGACGGCGTCCAGGCGCCGACCTACATCTTCGCCTTCGGGCTGTTGATCTTCGTAGGCGCCGTGGGCCAGCCGCAGCTGCTCACCAAGTTCCTCATGCTCCGCGACATGACCCAGCTCAAGTGGGGTGCGGCCGTGGCGGGCATCGCCTACGCCATCACCACCCTGTTCTCCGTCGGCATCGGCCTGGCCACCCGCTCCATGACCCTCACCGGCGACGCGCCCGAGCTCGAGAACATCGACGACACCGCCATCTGGTTCCTCGACTCGGTGACCAACCCGATCGTCGGCGGCATCGCGCTGACCGGCCTGCTGGCGGCCATCATGTCCTCGGCCTCGAGCTTCATCACCATCGGCGCGTCGTCGATGATGCGCGACCTGCCCGGCGCCTTCGGCATCAAGGTGGTCCGCGAGCTGCTGTGGAGCCGGATCGCGAGCCTCACCCTGGTGGTGCTGTCGGTCCTGCTCACCCTGTTCCTCTCGCAGGTGGTGTTCCTGCTCGGCGCGCTGGGCTGGGCCGCCTTCGCCGCCGCGATCGTCGGGCCGGTGGTCATGTCCATCTACTGGCATCGCGCCACGGCCACCGCCGCGACCGTGACAGTGGCGTTCGCGATCCTCGGCAACATGATCATCACCTCCCTGGCCGCGCGGGACATCATCTCCGTTCCCGCGTTCATGCAGGTCGGCGGCATCTCGCTGCTCGTGTCGATAGTGCTGTTCTACGTGGTGTCGCTGATGACCACCAACCGGCACCCCGACGCCACCCTGGAGTTCCTCTACGGCGGCCGGAGTTCCGTGACCGACCCGCGGCTCAGCGGCGGGGCCGCCCCGACTGCGGACACCACCACCGCGGCGTCCCAGGCCGGCTCGACCGCAGCGTCCCGTCGGGCCACCTCCACCGCAGTGTCCTCCCGGGCTGCCTCCACCGAAAGGAACGACCATGTCTGATCACGCTTCTGATCCCGCTGCGCGCGGCCGCGGACTCGAGGGCGCACACGGCCGGGCGCTCGACGGCGGCCTCGACCCCGCCGCCGAGTCGGCCCTGCTCGACCCCGCGGACGCCCCCGAGCCCGACCACAAGCGCGCCGGGATGCTGATCCACGCCTTCGTGGCGGTGGA
>NZ_JAALDW010000522.1:16643-37638 GCF_014145055.1 Dietzia sp. DQ11-38-2 | reverse complement strand
GGCAGTCCGGAGATCGGCGCGGCGCCCAGGCCGACCTTCGTGATGACCGAGGTCAAACCCATCGTGAAGAAGATCGGCTGCAGGGTCGCGGCAAAGGAGCGCTGCTGCCAGTTGGTCGCCTGCGCGTAGACGAGCATCGCGGGCGCGGCCACGCCCACGGCGGTGTTGAGGAATCCCCCGGCGGTGCCGGCCATCGCGGCGGGGATGGCGCCGCTCACCGGCGGGATGCGCACGAGGGCCGTGGTGAGGAGGGTGGCCAGTAGGACGGTCCCGATGATCACCTCGAGCGAGCTGCGGTCGGCGGCGCCCACCAGGAGCGCGCCGGGGACGGACCCCACGACGATCAGGGGCGCGAGGCGGATGTACCGCTGCCAGTCGATGTCGTGGCGCAGCGTGATGCCGATGAGCACGGCGGAGACGGTGGTGGTGAGGTTGGTCAGCAGCACCCCGGCGACGGGCCCGAGGAGCAGCGCGAGGGTGGGCGCCACCACCAGTCCGACCCCCATCCCGCTGACCCGCTGCAGGACCGTGCCCAGGATGACGGCCGCCGCCGCGACGATCAGCAGGAGCGGAGCGACGTCGGCGGGCACGGGGACCAGCATTCCAGGTGCGCCCGGACCGGCCGGGGGCGCCTGGTCCGGCTGCCCCGAGCCCCGTTCTGGCGCATACTCTCCCCATGCGATCCATCTGGAAGGGCGAGGTCTCCTTTGGTCTGGTGAACGTGCCGGTCAAGGTGTATTCGGCGACCGAGGACCACGATCTGCGCGCGCGGCAGGTGGACAAGAAGGACGGGGTGCGGATCCGCTACAAGCGGGTGCGGGACGACAACGGCGAGGAGGTCGAGTACTCCGACATCGCCAAGGCGTACGAGTCCGACGACGGCGAGACGGTGATCCTCACCAAGGACGATCTGGCGTCGCTGCCGGTGGAGCAGAACCACGAGATCGAGGTGACGGAGTTCGTCCCGGCCGATCAGGTGGATCCGGTGGCCTTCGACAACGCCTACTTCCTGGAGCCGGCGTCACGCTCCAACCGGGCGTATGTGTTGATGCGAGAGGCGCTGGAGTCCACGGACCGGTTGGCGATCTGCACGTTCACGCTGCGTAATCGCACCCGGTTGTGTGCGCTGCGGGTGTACAAGGACGTGCTGATGCTGCAGACGCTGCTGTGGCCGGATGAGATCCGCCCGGCGATCCTGGAGGGCCTGGACAAGGAGGCCAAGGTCCGGCCGCAGGAGGTCAAGATGGCGGCCTCGCTGATCGAGACCATGGCCGCGGATTTCGAGCCCGAGAAGTACGAGGACGACTACCAGAATCAGCTCAAGGAGCTCATCGAGGCCAAGGCCGCCGGTGGCGAGGCTTTCACCGTGGAGGAGCGCGAGGAGGCTAGCGACGACGACGGCGACGACGAGGTGGCCGACCTGCTCGCCGCCCTGCGCGCGAGCGTGAAGGACCGCGGCGGCAAGGCCGACGCCAGCGACGACGATGACGACGACGAGGACGCCGGCTCGCAAAAGAAGTCGTCCGCAAAGAAGAGCAGCTCGAGCTCGGCCAAGAAGACGGCAACCAAGAAGGCTCCCGCCAAGAAGGCAGCGGCTAGGAAGTCGACTGCCAAGAAGGAGCCCGCTAAGAAGTCGACCTCAAAGAGTTCCTCGGCCAGGAAGAGCACTGCGAAGAAGGCGCCGGCCAAGAAGAGCGCGTAGCGCCAATCACCGCCTCTAGAGCTCCCACTTCACGGGCTGGGAGATCACGTCGGCCAGGTAGCGGCGGTAGTACCGGGCGGAGCGCTCGACGAACACCTGCATGGCGGCTTCGGCCGCGTCCGGGTCGCGGCGGCGCATCGCGTCGAGCAGGTCGGACTGGAGTTCGGCCGCCTCCAGCCTCGTGGCGAGGGGGTGTTCACTCGGCTCGGCGTCGCGGACGAGGAGCCACAGGGTCTCCATGACGATCTTCAGTGCGGGGTTGCCGACCGCGTCGTAGACCGTGCGTTGGAAGAGCGCGTTGTTGAGCTGGAAGGCGTCGTGGTCGTGAGGGTCTTCGAGGATTCGGTCGAGGGCACCCTGCATGACGTCGATCTGGTGGTCGGTGACGGTCGCGGCGGCGGCGCGCGCGACGATCGGCTCGAGCATGAGCCGGACGTCGATCACGTCGCTGATGGTCGCGCCGTTGATCTGGAAGAACAGCTTCATCGTCTGGCCCAGCGACTCGAGCTGCGGAATCGTGGCGATGGGGCCGCCACCGATGCCGGCTTTGACCGTCACCAGGTCGCGGCTCTCGAGTAGCCGGAGTGCCTCCCGGACAGTGGTACGCCCGACGTCGTACTCCTCGACCATTTCCTTCTCGGTGGGGAGACGATGCCCCTCCACGAGGCCGCCGGAGAAGATCTTCTCGGCGATGAGGTTTCCCACCCGCGCGGACAGCTTGCGCCCGCGCGGGTGGGGGGTGTCGGATCCTCTGGGGCTCATCGCTCTCCAGCGTATCGGGCGCGCGGAGTGCTGATGGCGCTAGTGGACCGGTGCCATCTCGGGGCGCTCCTCGTCGACCTCGGGGAGATCGGACGCCTTGTACAGCGCACCTCGGATCGTGAGGAGGGTCAGTCCGCCGATGATGCTCGCTCCGATGAGGAAGTAGGCGGGTGACAGGGGGTCGCCGGTCCGGTCGATGAGCCAGGTCGCGATGTACGCCGCGGTTCCACCGGCCACCACAGTCGCGAGGTTGAAGCCCAGCGCCACGCCGGTGAGGCGCACCCGGGAGTCGAACAGCTCGGGGAACACGGGGGCCGTGCTGACCTGGATGAGCGGCGTGCACACGGCGAAGAAGGCGAAGGCCAGTCCGGCGACGGCGAGCCCGTTCCCGGTCATCAACGACATCGCGGGGTAGGCGAACACGGCCGCCCACAGCAGGCCGATGGTGAGCATGGTGCGGCTGCCGAAGCGGTCGACGAGGAGGCCTGCGATCGGCATGAGGGAGGCCACGAACACGATCACGCCGGCTGCGGTCCACGTGACCGCGGTCTGGCTGTATCCGCCCTCGCGGACGAGGTGGATGCCGATGTAGGTGAGCACCATGTAGCCGGTGGCGTTCTGGGCGATGCCCAGACCGAAGACCTGCAGGACCTGGAACGGCTGGCTGGCGAGGAGTTCCTTGAACGGGGACTTGGCCAGATCGGCGGAGGCGGCGGCCTCCTCGAACTCGGGGGTGTCCTCGATGCGCGACCGGAGCCAGAGGCACAGCAGGAGCAGGGGCAGTCCGGCGATGAAGGGGATCCGCCAGCCCCAGCTCGTCATCTGGACATCGGAGGTGAGGGCAGAGGTGGTGGCCACGACGATCGCGGCGAGGGCGAAGCCGGTGTTGGAGCCGAGCGCGACGATGGATCCGCCCAGTCCGCGACGCCGGGGCCCGACGATCTCGTAGACGTAGGTCAGCGCCCCGCCGAGCTCTCCACCTGCGGAGAACCCCTGGGCCAGACGGGCGATGACGAGCAAGGTCGGGGCGAGGACGCCGACCGCCGCGTAGGTGGGGAGGAACGCCATGATCAGGGTGGCGACGCCCATGAGGATCACGGAGACGAGCAGGGCGCGCTTGCGGCCGTAGCGGTCGCCCAGGCGCCCGAAGAACAGTCCGCCGATCGGTCGCATGAGGTAGGCCGAGGCGAACACGGCCAGGCTGGCGAGAAGGGACGCGGTGGGGTCGTCGCTCGGGAAGAACAGCGGGCTGACGACGACGGCGAGGTAGGCGTAGACGGTCAGGTCGTAGTACTCGACCACGGTTCCGATACCTGCGGCCGCAACGGACCGTCGCTTCGTGGGCTGAGCTTGTGTCAAGTGAATCACCTTCTCGGTGAGGGGGATTGGGGGAGTCATCGCCTGGCAAAACATGTGCATATTTAGGGAGACGTGGGTTACTGTAGAGGGACACGATCCGATTCGGCAAGCATTTCGCGAAGGAGGAGATATGCGACCCACCCGATTGCCCGACGACCGCAGCGTGGCCGCGTTCCGCGCGGCGGGCCACTGGCAGGACCGGCCACTGGACCACTACCTGGACCGTGCGGCCCGCCTCTGGGGCGAGCGCACCGCGGTGGTGGACGGCGACCGACGGGTGTCGTTCTCCGAGGTCAACCGGGACGCGATGCGTCTGGCCGCAGCGCTCATCGAGCGCGGGGTGCGGTCGGGAGACGTGGTCTCCTTCCAACTCCCCAACTGCGCCGAGGCGGTGGTCGTCTACCACGCGCTGCACCGGATCGGCGCGGTGGTGAACCCGATCGTCCCGATCTACCGCGAGCGCGAGGTGACGTTCATCGCCACGCAGGCGCGGTCGAGGGTGGCGATCATCCCGGGCGTCCACCGGGGGTTCGACTACGCGGAGATGTATCGGGGGCTCGCCCCGGACCTGCCCGATCTCGAGCTTGTCATCACCACCGATTCCGACCGGCGCGAGGGCGTCGAGACGCTGGCCTCCCTGCTCGACTCGGTCACGGATGATCAGGTGGACCGGGTGCACGCCCTGCCGTCACCCGACCCGGACGACGTCTGCCTCCTGCTCTACACCTCGGGCACCACCGCCGACCCCAAGGGTGCGCTGCACAGCCACAACACGCTGGTCTTCGAGAACCGGTCGATGATCGACACGTTCGGGCTCACCGCTCAGGACGTCATCTTCAACCCCTCGCCGGTCACCCACATCACCGGCGTGAACTGCGCCCTGACGCTCCCGTTCCTGCTCGGTGCGCCGGTGGTCCTCCAGGATGTGTGGGACTCCCAGAAGGCCCTGCGGCAGATCCGGACCGAGCGGGCGAGCTTCATGATCTTCGCGACCCCGTTCCTTCGCGGGCTGCTGGACGCCGCGCGGGACTCCGGCCTCGAGACGCCGTCGATCCGCTACATCATCTGTGGGGGAGCGGACATCCCGGATGCGCTCGTCACGGAGGCGGACGAGCGGCTGGGGACGATCACCCGGATGTACGGCGCGACCGAGGGGCCCTCGGTGACCTCGGCCAACCTGGCGGACGGCCCGGAGCTGCGCAAGTACTCGGACGGCCGGGTGTTGGCGCCGACGGAGGTGGTCGTCGCCGATGAGGCCGGCCGAGCAGTGGAGACCGGTCAGGTCGGCGAGGTCCTGTGGCGGGGCCCGGACACCTTCCTCGGCTACCTCGACGCCGCGCTCAACCACGACGCCTTCACCGAGGCCGGGTTCTTCCGCACCGGCGACCTCGCCCGCGTTGACGAGCGCGGCGGCATCCACATCGTCGGGCGCATCAAGGACATCATCAATCGCTCCGGCGAGAAGATCAGCACACACGACGTGGAGAACCAGCTCAGCGAGCATCCGCTGGTCGTCGAGGTCGCCGTGGTCGCCGGCCCGGATCCCGTCACGGGGGAGCGGGGCTGCGCCTTCGTCGTCACCCGGGGCCGGGCCGACCTGTCGCTGGAGGAGGTGCGGCAGTTCCTCGTGGACCGGGGGGTCGCCGTGCAGAAGGTCCCCGAGAGCGTGTTCGTGGTGGACGCCCTGCCCAAGACGGCCAGCGGGAAGATCCAGAAGTTCGCTCTCCGTGACTTCACGCGGGACAGATCCACCGCCCCCGAGCAGATGGCGGCCACGAGTCTCGTGGCCGTCCACGAGAGGTGAGAGAGATGGCACCGACTATCACGACGACGACGAGGACCGCGGTGGCGGATCCGGTGACGGTCACCGAGGTCCGCGAGGGCATCGCGCTGGTCGAGTTGACGCGCGGCAAGGTCAACGCGCTCGACGGTCACGCGTACCGCAGGATCGCCGAGACCTTTGACGCGCTCTCCGATGACGAGTCGTACCGCGCGGTGATCCTCACGGGCCGTGGGAGGGTCTTCTGCGCCGGCAACGACCTGAACGAGTTCCGGACGATGGACGGCGGGAACGGCGATGCCGCGATGCGTGACGCCCGCCGCGCCTTCTTTGCCGTGATGGAGTGCAGGCTGCCGGTGATCGCGGCGGTCAACGGTCCGGCACTGGGCAGTGGGATGGGGCTGACGGCGAGCGCCGACCTCGTGGTGGCCTCGGACCGGGCGACCTTCGGCCTGCCCGAGATGCAGGTCGGTGTCCTCGGCGGAGGCCGGTTAACCGCGCGGATGCTTCCCGAGCAGGCCATGCGCAGGATGTTCTTCACCGCCGAGGCCGTGGACGCCGCGACGTTCCGGAGCTGGGGTGCGCCGATCGAGATCGTGCCCCATGCCGAGCTGAGGGACAGGGCGATGGAACGCGCCGAGGTGATCGCGAGCAGGAGCAGGTATGCCCTGACGCTCGCCAAACAGTCGCTCAACGGGTGCGAGGGGATGGACATCCGGAGCGGGTACGAGCTCGAGCAGTCCTACACCGTCCGGCTCTCCGAGCATCCGGATTCCACGGCCGCCGTCGAGCAGCGGCTCGCGGCGATGAAGGGAGTGACCACATGACGGCGACAGTGATCCCCGCGGAGACAGGGCAGGACGGCGCCGAGGACCTGAGGGCGTTCGAGGCCGCGAGTCGCGCCTGGCTCGACTCCCGCCTGCCCCGGCGGGACGCGGCAGAGCAGGCTCCGAAGTACTCGATCTTCCACAACCTCGGTCACGAGGACGAGAGGGCGTTGATCGATGAGGGACGCGCGTGGCAGGCCGAGCGGGTGGGCGCCGGCTTCGGCGCCATGACGTGGGCCCCGCAGTGGGGCGGCCGGGGTCTGACCGCGAGCCACGAGCGGATCTACGCGGGCGTGGAGCGTGAGTACCTCACCCCGGAGCGGCACGAGAACATCCTCGTCACGGTCGAGCTGGTGGCGCCGACGCTCCTCGAGCTGGGCAGCGACTGGCAGCAGGAGCGGTTCATCCGCCCGTTCCTCCGCACGGACGAGCTGTGCTGCCAGCTGTTCTCGGAACCGGGTGCGGGATCGGACCTCGCGGGGCTCTCCACGCGCGCTGTCCGCGACGGGGAGAGCTGGCGCGTCAACGGACAGAAGGTGTGGAGCTCGGGCGCGCAGTTCTCCGAGTGGGGTCTGCTCATCGCCCGGTCGGACCCGGCCGCGCCCAAGCACAAGGGCATGACGGCGTTCATGGTCCCCATGGGCCTCGAGGGCGTCGAGGTGCGTCCGATCCGTCAGATGTCGGGCGGGTCGACGTTCAACGAGGTGTTCCTCACCGACGTCGTGCTGCCGGACGAGTTCCGGGTGGGCGAGGTGGGCGACGGTTGGCGGGTCGCGCTGACCACCCTCGGCTTCGAGCGTCAGTCCAGCGCGGGGATTGTCGACGCCGGCGGCAACACTGCCGACCTCATCCGGCTGGCGACCTCGCTGGGCATCACCGGGGCACCGGAGGTCCGCGGACGGATCGCGGAATCCCACCTCTACGAGCGCGCCCAGGCCCTGCTGGTCGCCCGGTACGCCGAGCTGGAACAGGCCGGCGCGGTGCCGGGCGTCGAGGGGTCGATAGGGAAGCTCGTGTGGACCCAGAACCTCAAGCGGGTGGGGGACGCGGCGGCGTCGTTCCTCGGCCACCGGATCCTCGCCGACACCGGCGAGGCGGACACGTTCGCCTGGACCCAGCATCTGCTGGGCGCCCCGGGCTATCGGATCGCCGGCGGTTCGGACGAGATCCAGCGAAACATCATCGGTGAGCGCGGGCTCGGACTGCCGCGCGAGCCCCGGTAGGAGGCGGACATGCCCATCAACCTCAGCACAGAACAGAAGGACCTGGCCGAGACGCTCGACGATGTGTGGTCGGGGATCGCGCCCGGGCACGACGTGTGGCCGTCGATCCGCGAGCTCGGGCTCACCGAGATCCCGTTCCCCGAGGCCACGGGTGGCGCCGATGGCACGTTCCGGGACCTGACCGTGGTCATGACGGGTCTCGGCCGCACTCTGGGGTCGGCGCCCTACCTCTCCTCCGTCGTGATGGCCGGCCTCGCGCTGCTCGACGCCGCTGACCGGGACACGCGCGCCGAGCTCCTGCCCGGGATCGTGTCGGGCGCGCGGACCGCCGCCCTGGTCTGCGGGCCGGGGATCGTCACCTCGTCCATCCGCGGCGAGGTCGCGGGGGAGCGGGAACTGAGCCTGACGGGGGTACAGCACGCGGTCGTTGACGGGGAGAGCGCGGAACTCCTCGTCGTCGTCACACACGGCCCCGACGGCACCGAACTCGCCCTGGTCGAGGGTTCGGCGCCCGGCGTGCGACGGTCGGTCGGCGAGCAACTGGACGGCACGCGCCAGCTCGCGACCGTCGAGTTCGACGGGGCGACGGCGCGCCGTATCTCGGGACCGGGTGTCGCGTCGCGTCTCGAGGAGGTGCGCTCACGCGTCCTCATCGCCCTGGCCGCGGAGCAGGTGGGCCTCGCGCGGAGGTGCCTGGAGATGGCGGTGGAGTACGCCGGGACGCGTCAGCAGTTCGGGCGGACCATCGGCTCCTTCCAGGGGATCAAGCACAAGCTCGTCGACCTCCTCGTTGCCATCGAGTTGGCTGAGGTCACGGTGCTCGACGCGTCGAGTGGCGCCGAGCGGGGTTGTGACGAGTCAGGAACTGCCGAGCCGGGAGGGACAGAACTGGCCGTCCGCGCCGCGGCGGCGCGCGTGCTGGCCTCACGAGCGGCGATGACGGCAGCGGAGGAGGCGATCCAGGTGCACGGCGGAATCGGATTCACTTGGGAGCATCCGCTGCACCACTACTTCCGGCGGGCCAAGGCCGATCAGCTTCTGTTCGGCGACGAGTACCCGTATGTGCAGTCCATGGGGGAGTCTCTGGTTCTTGGCCGAGAGGTGACGCGCCCGAGGCGTGTCAGTGAACCGGCCTGACCGGGGCTGTCGGCCGTTAGCTGACGGTTGTGGAGTGCGCGTGGGGTTCCTATAGTGGTTCTCAGTCGGAGGCAACACTGACCCCCCCTCACGTTGCCACCGACTGCGCCTCGATGCGCGGTTTACGCTGACCACCCCCGGTCGCGGACGTGCATCGTGCGACAGAGTCGCTGGCGGCCGTCGGACCCCCCTCCACGGCCGCTGGCGATTCGCTTTTCCAGGTGTTCCTCACGGGATTTAGCGTCAGCAAGCAGGTTTAACTAGCGCTTTGAGGTAGCCCCCGGACTCGTGCAACAAGGCCTTCTTCCTTGACTTGGATAGTGGGCGGGGAGTGTCGGTCACGTAGACGGCGCCATCAAAGCACTGCTCAAAGTAGATCCGCACCCGTGATACGTGGCTCCAACTTGTCACCACAAGTATCGACTCCCACCCCCGTTCGCGGGCGATCCGGGTCGCAGCAGTTGCCTCACCCTCCGTGGTATCAATATCGGGCGTAAAGCACTCGACTTCAACGCCCCGCGCTTTGCCGGCGAGGATCCTAGCGGATGCGCAGTCGGGGTCCAAGTAATGGACGTACTGGGCGTTTGCCCCAGGTGGCCGGGAGGCCAGTATGTGGTCCGAGACCTTCGTCGCAGCGAGGTGACGAGCATAGAAGTAGCGGTCGTCGTTTGCGCCCGCTACCACCACTATTGCATCTACGCGCCCGGGAGAGTCGACCCGCGGATGGAGGACCGCGCTGCTGGCCGATAGGCCCGCTGCGGTCAGCACAAGCACGAAGAGTGCCGTGGCGACAACCGCCGCGCGGCGGCGGAAGAATCGGCTTCTCACCGGAACTAGGTTACGGAGACGACCTGAGCGCAGACCCCAAGAACCCGCAGTCCGCGACGCCCGCGCCAGGTGAAGTCATGTTTATCGTGTGAACGATGGCTTCTGAGCCGCGCCTCAGCAAAGTAGTGTCAGCCTTCTGCTCGAGTTCACGCTGGCTGGCTCGGGTTTATGCTGCAACTGACTTGAGGAAGGACCCTGGAGTGGATCTGCGGGACCTGTTGGCTGTCTTCCGTGCCCGCTGGATGGTCATCGTGGCTGCCACCCTTGTTGGAGGCCTACTGGGGTTGGGATTGAGCCTCATGACCACCCCGATTTACGAAGCTAGAATCCAGTTCTACGTCACAGCATCGGTAGGCGACTCAGCCGCGGCTGTTTATCAGGGCTCTTTGGGCGCGCAACAGCGGGTGCGTTCCTACGCAGAACTGGTCGGAAGCTCGACGATCGCGCAAGATGTTGTAGAGGTGTCTGGGATCGACCGAACTGCCAGAGAGGTCGCGGACGCCGCCAGTGCCACCGCTGATGCGAACACCGTCCTTCTTGCAGTGACCGTAAAGGACACGGACCCCGACCGTGCTCTGCGGATCGCGGAGGGATATGGCCAGGTCCTACCCGCTGCTATCAACCAGCTCGAGGTTCCGGATGGCGGCGGACCAGCATTGGCCAAACTCACTGTAGTGAACCCCCCGGCTCTCCCGACGTCTCCGGTGGCGCCAAAAACCGAGCAAAACGTAGCGATCGGCTTCGTTCTCGGTCTACTCGGCGGAATGATGATTGCGCTTCTTGTTAATACACTTGACCGAAGGGTCAAGTCCAAGGACCAGCTTGAAGAACTCACCGGCAAGCCGGTAGTGGGTTCGATACCCTTCCGTAAGGACGAGGACAGGGACGGCGAATCGGCTCACCTTGTTCCATTTCGCACGGGACATTCCCCGGCGGCGGAGTCCTTCCGGCGGTTGCGCACAAATCTACAATTCCTCAATGTGGACCATCCACCACACGTCATAGTGGTGACTTCCTCAATCGCCATGGAGGGAAAGTCCGAAACCGCGATAAACACTTCGCTTGCGCTTGCTGAGGCGGGAAACAGCGTTCTTCTGATCGAGGCGGATCTTCGCCGACCGCTTGTCGTCCAGTACATGTCCATGCCCGACAAAGTCGGCTTGACGAATATTCTTTCCGGTCAGGCCAATTTTGCCGACGTGGTTCAGGCGACGCGACATGCGGGAGTGGAATTGCTGGCTTGCGGGCCTCTTCCGCCAAACCCCTCGGAGCTTTTGGCCTCAGATACTGCCCGGTTACTTTTCGAAGATCTTAGACGCCGCTACGACTACGTGATTATCGACTCCCCGCCCCTTTTGCCCGTCACTGATGGCGCTCTGATCGCTCAGATTTCTGACGGAGCACTTCTAGTGGTCCGAACCCACCGCACGACTACTGACCAAGTCGCGCAGGCCGTCGACAATTTGAAAAAAGCAGACGCAAAACTTCTGGGCGTAGTGACTGTAGCGAATAAGCCCGCGAAGAAGGGGACGAACGGTTATTACGACTCTTACTACTATTCGTCTAGCACGCGAAACTCCGCACGGGAGGAATAATGGCCGCTCGAAAAGAAGTCGTGCGCTCTTACGTTGAGGAGGGAGAATGACTCGCAGCGCTCGGTTGATTCGGAGCAGCCGCTCGGAGGGCGAAGTTGGCGTCATTGCTTTTTCACCGTGGATGCCCATTGACGCGCTTGTTTGGCTGGTTATGCTTCTGGTTGCGCTCTGGATGCGTTACGACTTCGCGCTCGACCAACTAGCTGCAACGCTAGGTATGTCCCGATTCTACTTGGTTCTCCTCGGCGTCGTTGCGCTGAGCTGGGGCGCAGGTTGGTTGGCAGGGCTCTATCGTGGTCGGTTTGTTCCAGGCAGTCTGCTAGAGACCAGCGTTCTTATTGTCGTGTTCGCTGGAGCCTCTTTCGTGGTGTTCGCGGGGCACATCGCTAGCGGAGACTACGAAGGGGTTCCGAGGTCTACACCGCTAGTTGCAGGGGCGTTCACAACGCTCGCAGCGCTGGTGCTTAGGTCGCTGGTGCGTCGAAAAGAATTATTCGGCGCCGGAGCGACTGCTGACGCTGAGCCCGTCTTAGTATTCGGAGCTGGAGACGGGGGACGCCAGTTGGTGAGCCAGCTGCGTCGATCCAGCGTTTCAAAGTTCCGCCCGGTGGCAATCCTGGATGACGACCCCACTAAACAGGGCATGGTCGTTGACGGGATCAGAGTCCGAGGAACGCGCGCGCACATTGCAGATTTCGCGAGCAAGTTCGGCGCGGGAACTTTGTTGGTGGCGGTTCCCAGCTTACCCGCGGAAGAATTGATCGATGTCCGTGATCGCGCAGAAGAGGCGGGGCTTCATGTTCTGGTCTTGCCGCCGATTGATCGATTGATGAATTCCCGCGTAGCTGCCGATGAATTGCGAGGGATAAACGTCACTGACCTTTTGGGTAGGTCGCCGGCACGGCTCAATCAAACCCAAATAGCTAACTACATGCGCGGAAAGCGGATACTGGTCACGGGCGCAGGTGGATCAATCGGCTCGGAACTGTGCCGCCAATTGGTCAGGTTTAGGCCTGGAGAACTGATGATGCTCGATCGTGACGAATCGGGTCTACACGCGGTTCAGTTGTCCATACAGGATCAAGCGATGCTCGACGGCGAAGACACAATTCTTGCCTCAATACGGGACCGAAGTTCGATCGCTGAGATATTCCTGCAACGGCGACCGCAAATAGTCTTTCATGCCGCGGCGCTCAAGCACATGCCGCTGCTGGAGCACTATCCCCTTGAGGCTCTGAAGACCAACGTACTGGGGACCCTGAATCTGTTGGACGCAGCGGAGGCAAGCGGGGTCGAGACCTTCGTTAACATCTCGACCGACAAAGCTGCCAGTCCGACGACAACGCTGGGGACGAGTAAGAGGATCGCAGAACGATTGACAGCTGCTCGAGCTGTAGCGGCGCGAACCGGCAAGTATGCGTCAGTACGCTTCGGGAATGTTCTCGGTTCCCGGGGTTCAGTCCTCACTGTGTTCGAGAAACAAATCAAGGATGGCGGCCCGGTGACCGTCACAGACCCAGAGGTGAGCCGTTACTTTATGACTATCCCTGAAGCCTGCCAGTTAGTATTACAAGCTGCAGTCGTGGGCGATTCAGGCGACACCCTAGTCCTTGATATGGGCGAGCCGGTAAAGATCGCAGAGGTCGCTAAGACTCTGATACAGCAGTCCGGGAAAGACATTGAGATTGTCTACACCGGATTGAGAGACAATGAGAAGGCAGTGGAAGAACTATTCGACGAAACGGAGGTTCCGATCTATGGAAAGAAACACGAATCCATTTCTCAGGTCCGCGTCGCCCCAGTTCATTTGACCCCAGACCAGCTAACAGCCTTTGATGACCATGAATCGGCCCGACAATGGATGCGAATCCAAGCGCGCTCTTCTATTGAGCTGCAGGAGAATCGCTGACACGAGCCCGAAAGAACGAACTGTTACCCTCTAGCGCTGGGCGACAAAAGCTACTACAGCGAGGAAATTCCCTACCAGACAGCTATCTTTCACGCTGGTCACTTGTAGCGGCGCCCAAAAGTCATACTATGTGATCGCGATAGAATTAGAGAATGCCAAGTTAATGCCCGAGTAGCCAACTAGTCGTGAGTTTGTGGGTAAGGACGCTCGAGTCGCCCATGAATATCGTGGCGCGATGCAAGCGCGGTTGCAGAATTGAAAGAACCCAGCTTATCGGAAAGTAAGTCTATGGCGAGCGTGGCCACATCTGGCAAGGTTCAAGTGATGATTTATCTCGGCCTCATCTCAATGGTCCCGTTGCTGCCACGCGTCACATTCGGTGGAGTGGCAACACTAGTCACGATGATTTACATTTCCGTCCTCTTTGCGGTTACATTGATCTCAACTGTCTATGGGGCCGCCTACCAGCGAGTTATACTTTTCCCGGGGTACTTTCACTTAATAGTGGTGCTTACTTTCGCATACGCCATATATGCAGCGCGTGTGCTAGTAACGCAAGAGTATTCCGAACTGAGCCACGTGGCCTCTAGATTCATCCTCCTCTTGCTGGCAGCATGCTTCTGCCATATTTTCCGAACCGTATCATTGGAAGATCTGCTCGGATGGTACTCGATAGGAGCGGCCGCCCTTGCGACTTTGGCCCTGTATATTTCGATCACCGGAGCTACGTTCTTAGAAGCTCCACGGCCCTCCCGGGATTTAGGTATAGTCTTACCTTTCATGAAAACCGCCGGCGTTCCCAGAAGCTTCGGAGAACAGGGCATCGTGGTCGCGATCGTTTTGGCCTTTGTTTTGGTCTTCTGGTCAAGTCTGACTAAGACCAAGCGCGTTCTCGCACTTGCGACCGTCTTGAGCCTACAGTTGACTGGGCAATCTCGTAACATGCTTCTTTCGATGGTACTCGTGATCGTCGCTTGGTTTCTGATTCGGAGTGGCGCCAAGGTTATCGTCGCCGCGACTGTGCTCGTGCTTTCAGCTACAAGCACTTTCTTAATGGAACAAGTCTATCCGAGCTTAGCGGAGACCGATGTTGGCTCATCGATCGTTGGAGACGGCGTTCTTGAGACTAATGTCACAGCTCGGTTCCGGCTTGTAGATGGCGCGACCCAACTTATATCGAATGACCCTATTAAAGCACTGGCGGGGTGGTCGCACTCTGAATGGCTTGTCGTTGCACCACTTGGTCTAGAGAACAATATTCACAATCATTTTGTCGCGCTATTGATTTATTTGGGTGTCCCGATAGGAATTCTCACGATCGCTTTCTTTTTCGCAGTCCCGCTCTACCGAATTCTTAAGTCTTATACGCGCACTTCATGCGCTAGCGCGAACCGTAACTCGGTTTTTGTTGTGGTGTCAGGATGTGGGGTACTATCCAGCCTTAATTTCTACGAAGGTTTCTTTTCCATTTCGCTTGCGATCTATGTGGGCCTTTTGTGGTCGATGGCCTACATTGATACAAGCATGGCGGGCCGCGAGCGCGCTGTAACGTACCCCAGTTGGAACGCAGCATGAGAGGCAAAAATGGGTTGGAATCGGTCTATCGAGAGTGCGCGTCGTGTCTACGGAGAGCTGGTTCGCGGTCGAACCCGGGTTAGAGTCGTCGACGCGCGCTGGGAGCCTGCCAGCACTGTGCCAAAGTTCGTCCTGTCGCCCTACCGCTCCGGCACAACACTACTGAGATACTGCCTGGACTCTCACCCTGCGATAGCTGTGCCTCCGGAGACTGACTACTTGGCTCACCTAGGCGCCCTTCTTCTTGAAGAAGCATCCTCAAAGGGACTCCAAGATCTTGGATATGACGCTGAAGCTCGCCGTGAGGCTGTAGGCGGTTTTGGGCGGGCGTTTCTCGATACTTATGCATCGAGCAAGAGTAAACCCGAGTGGATAGACAAGTCACCACGTTATGCCGAATGTCCCCTTGCCATCGACGCACTGTACCCAAACGCGCGTTATGCGATTATGCACAGGCATCCGCTCGACCAGGTGTTCTCGTTCACTAAGGGAGGTCGATATATTCCGTCGGCCCTAGCGAATCAGGAACTTGAAGAGGGCACGAACCTGGTTCTAGCGGCGGCCAACTACTGGAGTCGAGTTTCTTCCAGCTTGGCGAGCTTCGCGGTCGCAGTTGACTCTCGCGCAACTACGATCTTCTACGAAGATCTCTGTGACTTCCCTCGGGAGACGCTTCGCAGTGCCCTTGAGGGTTTCCGGGTTGAGTGGGACGAGTCTGTGCTGAATTATCATCTGCACGATCACGACTTGGGAAGGGAAGCTGGCCGTGTACAGGGGACCGTTGGATTCTCCAAATCCTCTAAGGCTTGGGAATCGTGGCCGACTGGCCTAGTCGATGAAGTTTGGGGCAGTGTGAGTGAGACTGCCGAAAGGCTGGGTTACCGGCGAGATGGTGGCCGACAATGAACCCAGAGCGTTCCCGTCGAGTGATTGGAGTAGATATGAACCGCGTCATATATGTTGGCGGATACGGCCGTAGCGGCTCGAGTCTAGTCGATCGTCTCGTGGCCACGAGGGTTGGTGGATTTTCAGGCGGAGAATTGTTCAGCCTTTTCATTTGGGCAGCGAAGCGCAGGGACTGCTCATGTGGTCAGACTGTAAATAATTGCCCATTTTGGAAACCCATTATTCAGAACGCTGTTGACGCATCTGGGGAGAGCCTTTCGATGTTATCAGCTACGTTGGCCGACAGCGAATTTAGTAAATCGCCTAGCAGCCTTTGGAGGGTTGCTTGGGAGTCTGTTTTCGCATCGTTAGCGGAAGCAGGTTTCGAGGTTGTAATTGATTCAAGCAAGAATGCCAACGGCCGACGGCGTGCGAGAATGCTGAACGACTTGGTCGGCGTGCAAACGGTCGTCTTCCTTCATGTGCATCGCCGTCTGCCGGCCGTGGTGCATAGTAGAATGAAAGGGAACAATAGGGCACTTGAGCTAAAGGCTAGTGCGCCGCGTGATCGTTTCGCTGTTCTACGATGCGTAGCTGGTTGGTCGATTGCGAACCTTTACGCCGCTTGGTCAGGTCCACGCTCTGCGTTGGAATATAGATGCCTAAGCTACGAAGAGATAGTCGCTACAGAAGGCGAGATTGTATTCGAATCTGTTTCCGAACGGTTTGCTGCGTTCTCGGGTAGTCAGCCGGAGAGTTTTCATAATATTGCCGGTAACCGGATGCTTAGGTCGTCGGACTCAATCTCAATACGCCTAGATGATCAGTGGAAAGAGAATCTACCTGTGGCGATTAGGCTCATTTGTGTTTCAATCGAGCGTCCTACGCTCGCTGCGATGCAGATTCTTTCTAAGGCAAGTAGGTTGGGAATCCGCAGTTTATAGCGTTATTGCTCTGGCCCAGGTGACCTCCGCCGGTCCTTTTTTTCTGGAGTTTGGCCGGCGTTCGCTGTTTCCGCTTGCATATCGAGCCAAATGCGAGCAGTGTTCAGCCGTACTTCGGGAGATGCATTGAATTCATTAGGTGCGGCGATTATACTTTCCGGCCGCGTTGTTCTGGTGCTAAGTCAAGTTGTAATCTTGGTGCTGGTAGCGCGTTTTGAAGGAGCGGCCGAAGTTGGCCGTTATACATTGGCGCTAGCGATATGTAGTCCAGTGTTGGTTTTCGCTCACTTCAGGCTCCGCGACTACTTATCGTCGCACCCAGTAGACCGCGACACTTTGGCGGCGTACAGTCGTTCGCAGTTTGTTGTTGGGGTATTTTTTTCGGGCCTAGTTGTTACAATCTCGTCGATCGTTTACGGTGTCGACTTTGGTGTGCTCGCGGGTGCTCTTGCAGCCAGTAAGATTGTCGAAAACAGCATATTCTGCGCCAACGGTCTAGCGGCACGTGCGGGTCGCCATGTTGCTATGTCGAAGTCGACAATCATACGAGCCGTTTTGAACGTAGCTTCGGTATTGGTTGGAATGCTAACTTTCGGATTGGCTTTCGGTTTGTTTCTGACGGCTGCGTTCTGGACCGTTCAGTACTTCGTTTATGACAAGAAGCTGGCTGCTTCCGGTGTGGACCCGGGCGAAGGGTCCCAATCGGAGACTCGGCTTGATCTGGCGTCTCTCATGACTCTCGGTGCCTCGGCCTTCTTGACGCTGCTTTCGCCGACACTCGTGAGAATAGCTCTAGAGGCGTTCGGCAGCTTGGAGGCGCTCGGCAGATTTGCAATAGTTTCGTACTATATCCGCGTTGGTTCTGTTCTTTTTCAGTCAATCGGCCAAAGTTTTGCAAAAGAGATATCTTCACATGTCGTTGCGCAGGAGAAGGACCTGTTGGCTAAGCTGGTGTTTCGGCTTTTGTCGCTTTCGGCAGTTTTTGCTTTAGTATCTGGATTCGTTTTGGTGGTTTTTGGTGCGCCAGTACTGGCTTTCGTATTCGGCGAGGACGCACGACCTAGCCGAGCTCTGCTGTTTGCGATCAGTCTGGTCGGTGTTTTCGTGTTTGCCAACACAGCCATCGCTATTCCGGCCGTCGCCGTAGTCCCAAGTCGAAAGTTCGTTTTATACAATGTCGTTGCGACGTTGTTCACCGTAATGGTTGGGCCAGTACTGATAATCAAGGGTGGTGCGGTCGGTGCTGGTTTCACTTGGGCGATAGCGGCGGCCGTGCAGTTGTTTTTGGTTTGCTTGTTCATCAGGATGTGGAGAACCGCTCGATAGCCAGCTCTGAGAAAGTCTGCTTGTGCCGCTGCCACCGTCTTCCAACACTGGTCCGGCCCGTCGCTCTCGTTGTTTTTTGGTTTAGCGTGCGTTCATTCGCGCCTTGATTCTGCTGCAGTGGATGAGTGTCCTGAGGAGGTAGCGTCCGCGGTTGCGAAACCCCAGCGCTGTTTTGGGTAGATGTGGCAGATAGGGTGTCGACTGTGGGCGAATACTGACCCATGGGTGACGGGTGAATCGTAACGCGTCCCGACCCTGGGGGAGTGATTGCGGTGCAGCGGCGGGCCGAGATCGCCGCTTTCACAATAGCGAGGGCGTGCCGATTAAGGAGACCGCCAGGAGACTGCGGTGGCGCGGAACACGGTGCGCTCGGAGCTCGCCTTCTTTGGGGCCGCCGAAGTGCAAGCTCGCTTCGAAGGGATCCCTTGCCAATGCGTTTGAATCGCACTGGGTTGGGTGGAGTCTCCATCGTTTGGAAACGAGGATGGACTCATGCCGAAGGACACCAGTCAGGGGAAGCCGACCACGCGTCGCTACAGCCCTGAAGAGAAGGCCGCTGCGGTGCGGATGGTCAGGACCCTGCGAGCTGAGCTGGGCACTGATCACGGCACGGTGAAGCGAGTGGCAGCCCAGCTTGGTTACGGTGCTGAGTCCGTGCGGTCGTGGGTGCGTCAGGCTGACGTAGATGAGGGCCACGTGGCGGGGGTCAGCACGAGCGAGTCGGCGAGGATGAAGGCCCTCGAGCAGGAAGTCCGCGAGCTCAAGCGAGCCAACGAGATTCTCAAGAGGGCAGCGAGTTTCTTTGGGGCGGAGCTCGACCGCCAGCACAAGAAGTAGCCGCGTTCATCGACGCCAACCGCGACGATGTCGTCGCGGGTCGGCTTCTGGGGGTCGAGCGCATCTGCGCAGTTCTGCAGGTGGCCCCGAGTAGCTATTACGAGTTCAAGAAGCGGAAACCGTCCACGCGGTCGTAGCGTGATGAGGTCATGGGTCCAGTCGTGCGGCAGCTGTGGGAGGACAACTTCCGCGTCTACGGGGCACGAAAGATCTGGAAGGCGGCCCGGCGTGCTGGTCACGACATCGGCCGGGACCAGGTCGCCCGGCTGATGCGGGCCGGCGGGATCGAGGGCGTCCGGCGCAGCAAGCGGGTGCGCACCACAAGACCCGACCCGCGGGTGCCGCGCCATCCCGACTTGGTGCGTCGCGACTTCACCGCCACCGCGCCGAACCAGTTGTGGGTCACCGACCTGACATTCGTCCCGACCTGGGCCGGCGTCGCCTATGTCTGCTTCATTATCGATGCCTACTCGCGCACGATCGTGGGGTGGCGGGTTGCCTCACACATGCGCACCAGCATGGTCTTGGACGCGATCGAAGTGGCCCGCTGGTCACGCGGCACTCAGCTGGAGGGGTTGCGGTGTCATAGCGACGCTGGCAGTCAATTCACGTCGATCCGCTATGGCGAGCGCCTGGCCGAGATTGGCGCGGTGCCCTCGATCGGAACCGTCGGCGATTCCTATGACAACGCGCTGGCCGAGACCGTCAACGGCTATTACAAAGCCGAACTCATCCGCGGTCCTGCACGCGAGAGACGGCCCTGGAAGAGCGTCGAGGACGTCGAACTCGCCACCCTCGACTGGGTCTACTGGCACAACCACGACCGCCTGCACGGATACCTGCGCGACGTCCCACCAGCGGAATTCGAGGAAGCGTTCTACGCTACGAAACGGACTGACCAGACCCTGGTCGGAATCCAATAACCCGAGCCTCCATCAGACCCAGTGCGATTCAGTTCTTGCCGGAGAGCCGTCAGTTGCGCGCGGAGTATCCAACGATTCCAGCGGTTGTTGATCACTGAGCGGATCGCCAGCCCGCACTCGATGAGCGTGCTCAAGGACCATCTGCGAGAGATCCGCCCCGAGCACCGTCGGGGTGGCCCCGGGGGGCCGTGCCGAGCACAAGCCAGGTGGTTTGCAGAAGTGCGATCTGTGGTTCCCCAAGAAGCCGGTCCCGCTGGGCGTAGGTCAGGGCCCTCAGATGCCGGTGTTGGTAATTGCGCTCGCGTACTCGTGGCACATCTGGGCGACGAAGATCCCGTCCCGGATGACCGGGGACATTCTGGCCAGGATGTGGCTACTGCTGGGTCGGCTCTGCGTCGTAGCCCATCGCCTTTGGCGGGACTGCGAATCGGCGATCGCGACCGCAGCGGTCACGCCTGGCAGATGGGGCCTTTCGGTATCGCGGGTCCGGCGCGGTAGTACCGTTGGAGTGGCCCGGGTTTGACGGAGACATCAATTGCCCGGGAAGGGTCATCAAAACTATGGGAGCACCTCGGAAGTACCCGGATGAGCTTTGTGAACGCGCCACGCATGAAACGCTGGAAGCACAGGCCGACCCGATCGCCCACATGTTGCGATCGTGCGAGTAGCCGATCAGCTCGGCCTGCATCGCCAAGCATTACGGACCTGGGTGCGCAAGGCCCAGGCCGAGGGCCAGGACGCCTCGTCGGTGTCCGCCGATCGCGACGCCCGCCTGGCTTAGCCAGTGAAGGAGCACCCGTGAGCTCCGGCGGCCGTACACAGTCCGCAAGCAGGGGTCGGCTTTCTTCGCTGCGGAGCTGGATCGTCCACAGCGCTATAGGTCGAGTCCATTGACCACCACAATGACGCACACGGTGTACAGCCGATCTGCGATCCACTGGACGAGACCAGCGCCGAGATCGCGCCTTCGTCCTACTACGCCCGAAGCCCCGCCCGCCCCCAGCGCGGTCGGTCAGCGATGCCGTGCTAACCAAGATGTACGAGGGGAACTACCACATGTACGGCGTCCCGAAGATGTGTAAGGAGATGGGCCGCGTCGGCCACCAGGTCGCCCGTTGCACCGTCGATGGCCTCATGCGCGCCGAAGGCCTCAAAGGGATCCAGCGAGCCAAATCACCGCACTCCACCCGCCCGAAACCCAGGACTGCACGTCGTGTTGACGTAATGGAACGCAAGTTCGTCGCCGAGCGACCAAACCGGCTGTGGGTCGCGGACATCACCTACATCCGCACGTATAGCGGATGGCGTACGCGGCATTCATCACCGATGTCTATTCACGCATAGTCGTCAGGTGGCAGCTGTCCAAGAAGCTGGACATCGCGA
>NZ_JAALDW010000522.1:6803-16633 GCF_014145055.1 Dietzia sp. DQ11-38-2 | reverse complement strand
CACGCCCACGCCCACGCCCACGCGCCACGCCAACAGCGAGCCCGGCACCCGCTGTGCTGCTGTACGCGACGCCGCCGTGCGCGAACCCACCGCGCACGGCGCCCAGCATCGGCCTGCGTCCCGCCCGGAGCTCAGCGATCGCGAGGTCGAGGTGCTGATCGCCTGGCTCGCCTGCGACAGCAAACGGGAGGTCACCGAGCGCCTGTTCCTCGCGGACTCCACGGTCAGCACCTACATCCAGCGTGTGAGGTCGAAGTACGACGCGGTCGGCCGGCCTGCCCGGACCAAGGTGCGACTGCTGGTGCGCGCGGTCGAGGACGGGTATATCGGACTCGACGATCTCTAGACGGGGCCTGCGGGTGCGCGGCCTCCGGGGATTTCGTTCGCCGAGCGCACGCGGGGTAGCCTTAGCGGGTTGCTGACGCAACGACCCTCCTGCCACGGAGATCCCGTGGCCGAATCTGTAGTCCACAGGAGGTGATGAGGTCCCATGCGTCAATACGAAGTGATGGTCATCCTCGATCCGAGTCTCGACGAGCGCACCGTGGCGCCGTCGCTGGACACGTTCCTCAACGTGATCCGGCAAGAGGGCGGTTCGGTCGACAAGGTCGATGTCTGGGGCAAGCGCCGCTTCGCCTACGAGATCAACAAGCAGACCGAGGGCATCTACGCCGTCGTGCAGATCAAGTCCGGCCCGGACGCGGTCAAGGAGCTGGATCGTCAGCTCGGCCTGAACGAGAACGTGCTCCGCACCAAGGTGCTCCGCGCCGACAAGTGACCCGGACTGTCCGGCTCGCCCGCTAACCTGGGCGGGGTCGGTCGAGTTCCGATCACATCCACCTGAGCGTCAACACGGAGGACAAGCGCATGGCACAGGGCGACACCCCCATCACCGTGGTCGGGAACATCGTCGCGGATCCCGAGCTGCGGTTCACGCCGTCGGGTGCCGCGGTGGCGAACTTCCGGGTCGCCTCGACGCCGCGCCGCTTCAACTCCCAGACCAACCAGTGGGAGGACGGCGAAGGCCTGTTCCTCACCTGCAACGTGTGGCGCCAGGCCGCCGAGAACGTGGCGGAGTCCCTGCAGAAGGGGATGCGCGTCATCGTCAACGGTCGTCTGCGCCAGCGGTCGTACGAGACCCGTGAGGGCGAGAAGCGCACGGTGTACGAGGTCGAGGTCGACGAGGTCGGCCCGTCGCTCAAGTACGCCACCGCCAAGGTGACCCGCACCAACCGCGAGGGCGGCGGGGGCGGATTCCAGGGTGGTGGCCAGCAGGGCGGCGGATTCCAGTCCGGCGGCCAGTCGCAGGGCGGTTACGGCGGCGGCCAGGGCGGTGGCCAGCAGAACGACGATCCGTGGGGCAGCGCTCCCCGGGCCGGCGGTTCCGGTGGCTTCGGCGGCATGGACGACGAGCCCCCGTTCTGATCCCAGGGTCTTTTCCCTCGGGGCGCGAGATGCGCCCCACCCCATAAGCAAGAGACATGACCTCGCGAGAGTCCGGCCCCGGTCGGCTCGTCGGAGGAAAGAAAGGTAGACGGATCATGAAGCTGATCCTCACCGCCGACGTCGACAAGCTCGGTGCGCCGGGCGACATCGTCGAGGTCAAGGGCGGATACGGTCGCAACTTCCTGCTCCCGCGCGGGCTGGCCATCGTGGCCACCCCGGGCGCCGAGCGCCAGATCGAGTCCATCAAGCGGGTCCAGGAGGCTCGTGAGGTGCGCGACTCGGACCACGCCAACGAGCTCAAGCAGAAGCTGGAGTCGCTCGCCGACGTCAAGGTCGCCGTCAAGACCTCCGACACCGGCAAGCTGTTCGGTTCGGTGACCGCGGGCGATGTCGCCTCCGCGATCAAGTCGGCCGGGGGGCCGGCGGTCGACAAGCGCGCCGTCCACATGCCCAAGGAGCACATCAAGTCGACCGGCGCCCAGAGCGTCGTCGTCGAACTGGGTCACGACACGACCGCCAGGGTCGCGTTCGAGGTCGTCCCCGCCTGATCTGCCACGAAGGCCCCGGTCGTCGTCTGTGACGACCGGGGCCTTCGTCATGGTCTCCCCGGGGTTGTGGACCGCCTGTGGATAACGCCGGCGGCAAAATACAATGGTGTCGGTTTCGATACCGATATTGTTCATCTTTCGTTACCTATTGCGTCGACGTGGGGTTCGTGTTAACGGCAGCTCTCCACCGGCCGCCGAAGCGGCAAAGTCGGGGCTGACCAGCACGTTTGTTCAGTCGCGACCGGCTTCTCCACTGGTTGTCCACACGACGCATGGCGCCGGCCCAGCGAATCGCACATTCATCCACAGTTGTCCACAGCCGGCCACCAACGATTGTGGAGAAGCCTGTGGATAACGCGACGGGTGACTGCCGGACGTCTCGCTGCGGTGGCCTACAGTGAACTGGTCACGCGGAGCAGGCGAGTCGGCTCGGGAGTACCGCACGCGAGGGCGTGAGGGGGAGAGGAGAGGTCATGGCGCAGGGGGGATTCGACGGATCCGACGAGATGCCGCCTCCGCCTGACGAGGGTGGGGGTTCGGACTTCGGTCGCACCCCGCCGCAGGATCTCACCGCGGAGCAATCGGTGCTCGGCGGGATGCTCCTCAGCAAGGACGCCATCGCGGACGTGGTGGAGGAGATACAGCCGGGCGACTTCTACAAGCCGTCGCACCAGGCCGTCTACGACGTGATCCTGGACCTCTACGCCCGCGGCGAGCCGGCGGACGCCGTCACCGTGGCCGCCGAGCTGGATCGTCGTGGTGACCTCCGGCGTGCCGGCGGGGCCGCGTACCTCCACACCCTCATCTCCACCGTGCCCACGGCCGCCAACGCGGGGTACTACGCCCAGATTGTCTCGGAGAAGGCGATTCTGCGCCGCCTGGTCGACGCCGGGACGCGGATCGTGCAGTTCGGCTACTCGGGGTCCGAGGGAGCCGACGTGGCCGAGGTCGTGGACCGCGCGCAGGCGGAGATCTTCGAGGTCACCGAGCGGCGGACCACCGAGGACTACGTGGTCATCGAGGAGCTCCTGCAGCCCACGATGGACGAGATCGACGCCATCCACACCGCCGGTGGTCTGAGCAACGGCGTGCCCACGGGTTTCGCCGACCTCGACGCCATCACCAACGGGTTGCACGGTGGCCAGATGATCATCATCGCCGCCCGCCCCGGCGTCGGTAAGGCCCTCGCCCTGGACACCGTGCTCCCGACCCCGGACGGCGAGACCACCATGGGCGACGTCGTCGTAGGCGACCGGGTCCTCGGCGCCGACGGGCAGCCGACCGAGGTGGTGGCCGTGACCGAGGTGTGGGAGGACCGTCCGTGCTTCACGCTCCGGTTCAACGACGGCGCGGAGATCGTGGCCGACGCGGAGCACGAGTGGCGGATCGAGATGGGCGGCACCCACCAGACCGTCACCACCAAGTCCCTCGAGACGCTGATGCTGGTGAGCGATTTCGGGATCCTCGTGCCCGAGAGTGCCAGTTCGAGCCGCCCCGATCGGTTGATCATCGACGTCCGGGGCGCGCACAGTGTGCCGGTCAGGTGCATCGAGGTCGCCGCCGACGATCATCTGTACCTGGCCGGCCCCACCGCGATCCCCACACACAACTCCACCATCGGCCTGGACATCATGCGCTCGTGCTCGATCAAGAACGGGCTCTCCTCGGTCCTGTTCTCCCTGGAGATGAGCAAGACCGAGATCGTCATGCGCCTCATGAGCGCCGAGGCGCGCGTCAAGCTCTCCGACATGAAGTCGGGGAAGATGAGCGACGAGGACTGGACCCGCATGGCCCGGCGGATGGGCGAGATCTCCGAGGCCCCACTGTTCATCGACGACTCGCCCAACCTCACCATGATGGAGATCCGGGCCAAGGCTCGCCGGCTCAAGCAGAAGCACGACCTGCGGCTGATCGTGGTGGACTACCTGCAGCTGATGTCCAGCGGCAAGAAGGTCGAGTCCCGCCAGCAGGAGGTCTCCGAGTTCTCCCGCCAGCTCAAGCTGCTGGCCAAGGAGCTCGACGTCCCTCTGATCGCCATCTCGCAGCTGAACCGTGGCCCAGAGCAGCGCACCGACAAGCGGCCCCAAGTCTCCGACCTCCGCGAGTCCGGCTCGCTGGAGCAGGACGCCGACATCGTCATGCTGCTCCACCGCCCCGACTCCACCGAACGCGACGACCCCCGCGCCGGCGAGGCCGACCTGATCCTGGGCAAGCACCGTGGCGGTCCGACCTCCACCATCACCGTGGCGCACCAGCTTCACTACTCGCGGTTCGTCGACATGGCGCGGGGCTTGTAGGTGCCGTGTCGGTTCTCAGACAATCTGTCAATTTCTCACCGGCTTGTCACACGATTCGCAGGAATCTGTCCTCTCCCCTATCCGACACCCCACGCGCGTGAGTAGGCGGGCGTTGCGCGGCTACGATTGGAGGCTATCTACGCTTGGATTCGATCGCGCCGCCGCTGATTGCTCGGATCGATTTTCCACTTGGGGTGTCGGGATACTCGACTCTGACGGGTTTAGGGCGAGGCGGAGGGATTGCAACCGCCGGGGCGATGTTGGCTGCGGGCGGCTGCTCCAGCAACTGTTGCTGTTGCACATGCTTCACAGAGCCCACGCACTGGCGGCGCTTGTTCGGCCGGTCGAAGTGAGGGACTAGCTTGCCGTTACTTCCCAGCTGCGAGTGCTGGCCACAGTCGTGGCACGTAGCCCATTTGACACTCTCGTCGGACGTCATCAGACGGTTCAGCTCGCCTTGCTCAGCGTCCGGTAGACGGCCGGCAGGAGCTCGCCGAGCAGAGCGCGGGCTAGGTCCTTGTTGTTAAGGATCTGGGCGGAGAGGTCTGCCGAGGAGTCCATGGATCCGATGACGGCGTCGGTGAAGGCGACATCGATGTCGGGGCTGGCTCGGAACTGGGCGAGTGAGTTGTTCTGGGCCTGCGTCTTGAGGGTCTCGCTTTCTTCGAGCCGGTCCCTGATGTGGGTGACCACGTTGCGGACGGAGGAGTCGGGGTGGTCGCCGGCGAACAGGTCGTTTATGCGGTTGATTACCTCGTCGAGGGCGACCATGTCGGGGTCGCGGACCGCGCCGGTGCCGGCCTCGCGGGCGGGCTCGAGCGGAGTGCCGCCGACCAGCTCACCGTCCCGGGTGGCCTGGCGGTGGTGGCCGAGGTAGTCGATAGCCACCGCGGACAGGTCGATGGGCGTGTCCTTCTCCCCGCTGCTCAGCTGCGGGGCCAGGAGCTTGAGATACAGCGCGAGCTTCTCCAGCCATGGGTTTTCGTAGTCGAACAGCTGGGAAAGGAACTCGTATTGCCGGACGTAGGTGCCCACGTCCTTGCGGAACATCAGCAACTCGTCGATCTCCACGGTGTCGGAGGCCTCGACCGCGGTCCGCATCCGAACCGTGAAACGGTCGGTAGCGGGAGCGACCCACTTCACCAACGCGTTGTGGCCCTCACGGGCGAGGAAGGCCTCGGCGAAGCCGTCGACCTCGGGGCGTTCGTAGATTCCGGCCACGGACAGTTTGCGTTCGGTGTCGTGGACGATGTTGGGATCGGTGACGTCGGCCAGCGTGGTGGCCTGGTAGTAGGGGGCGAACGCGTCGACGATGTCGTCGACCTCGTTGGTGAAGTCCAGCACGAAGGTCTGGTCTTTCAGCGGCGGGAAGGTCCGATTGAGCCGGGAGAGGGTCTGCACGGCCTGGACCCCGCCGAGGCGCTTGTCGACGTACATGGCAACGAGCTTGGGCTGGTCGAACCCGGTCTGGAACTTATTGGCCACCAGCATCACCTGGAACTCGTCTGTGGCGAACGCATCGCGCAGGTCGCGGCCCTTGAGCCCGGGGTTCATGTTGATCTCGGAGAACGGCTCGTCGGTACCGGACTCGGGATCGGTCACCTCCCCCGAGAACGCGACCAGCGCGGCGACATCGGTGTAGCCGTTCTCGGCCACGTACTTGTCAAAGGCGAGTTTGTATCGCACGGCGGCCTTGCGGGAACTGGTCACCACCATTGCCTTGGCCTGTCCGTTCAGCCGCCAGGCCACGCTCTGACGGAAGTGTTCAACGATGATCTGCACCTTCTGCGAGATGTTGGTGGGGTGCAGCTTGACCCAGTTCATCACCGACTTCACTGCGGCGGACCGGTCCACCAGGTCGTCGTCGCCGCCCTCGGTAGTCACGGCGACGGTGCCTTCCCCGGTGTCGCTGGTGGCGTAGGTCTTGCCGTTGTGCGAGAGCCGGAACGCCGTCTTGTACGGGGTGTAGTTGCGCAGGACGTCCAGGATGAAGCCCTCGTCGATTGCTTGCTGCATCGAATACAGGTGGAAGGGCTGCGGGGTGCCGTCGGGACCGGGGCGGCCGAACAGTTCCAGCGTGGTGGCCTTGGGTGTGGCGGTGAAGGCGAAGAAGGAGATGTTGCCGGCCTCGGCGCGGGCTCTGGTCTCGGCGGCGAGCATGTCCTCGGCCGACACGGCCCCGCCCTGGGCGACTTCGTCGAGCTCGGCCTGTGACAGGACCTGCTTGAGTTTGTTGGACGCTCCGCCGGCCTGGGACGAGTGGGCTTCGTCGGCGATGATCGCAAAGGACCGACCGTGGAGGGTGGCGCGGTCGGCGATGGCGTCCAGGGCGTAGGGGAAGGTCTGGATCGTGACGACGACGATGTGGGTCCCCGACTCGAGCGCCTCGGCCAGCTCAGAAGACTTCGAGCCGGTCAATCCATCGATGTGGGCCACGACGCCGGTAGTGCGGTTGATCTGGTGAATGGCTTCCTGAAGCTGCACGTCGAGAACGGTCCGGTCGGTGACCACGATGACCGACGAGAACACCTTGTCGTCGTCATCGTCATACAGCGACGACAGTCGCTGGGCTAGCCAGGAAATGGAATTGGTCTTGCCCGAGCCGGCGGAGTGCTGGACGAGGTACTTATGCCCGGGCCCTTCGGTGCGCGCCGCCTGGACGAGTCGGGTGACGGCGTCCCACTGGTGGTAGCGCGGGAACAGCAGGGTCTCCCTGCGGATTTTCTTTCCGGTGTCCGGGTCGCGTTTCTCACTGATTTCCAGGTGCATAAAACGGTCGAGGATCTCTAGCCAGGTGTCGCGCTGAAGGATGGTCTCCCACAGGTAGGCGGTGGCCGAGCCGTGCGGGTTGGGCGGATTGCCGGCGTGGTGGCCGTTGCCGCGGTTGAACGGCAGGAACACGGTGTCCTGGCCGGCGAGCCGGGTGGTCATGTGCACTTCGGTGTTGGAGACGGCGAAGTGCACGAGGGCGCGGGTGGCGAAGCCGAGCAGAGGCTCGCCCTTGGGTAGGCGGTCCTTCTTGTACTGCTCGATCGCGTGCTCAACTGACTGGGTGAAGTCGGTCTTGAGCTCGGCTGTGGCGACGGGGATGCCGTTGCAGAAGAACACCAGGTCGATGGACTTCTTCGGGTTGGATTTGGAGTAGTGGACCTGCCGCATGACCCGCAACCGCACGGCCTGGTACTTGGCGGCGGTGGTGGCGTTGAGCCCGGAGTTGGGCTTGAACTGGCACATCGCGAAGTTTGCGTTGAAGTCCGAGAAGCCGCGCCGCAGGACGGCGAGCGTCCCGCCGTCGGCCTTGAGGTCCGCTGAAAGTGCCTTGGATAGCCGCTGCAGCAGCGCGGACTTGGACTTCTCCTGCGCCGCGGGCGAATCTACGGGTTTGACTCGCTTGTCCCACTCGTCGGGCTGGGAGTGCTGGAGCCACCAGAACACGTCCGCGGGAAAAAGCGCGAGCTCGCGGTCGTACCCCGCGTCGTTGGGTGAGTACTCCCATCCGTGCGCGGCCAGATGAGCGCAGATCTCGTCCTCGAGCACGGACTCGTGATGCTGGGCCATGACTACACTGCCTCCCTCACGTCGATCTTCCCCGTCACAGCATTGGCGATCAGGGCAGACCGATATTCGCGGAGCGTCTCGATCATCTCGGTCGACTTGGCGATGAGCGCATCGATCTTCGAGCAGTGATGTTCAAGGAACGCGACAATTTCACGCCGTTCTGTGACGGTTGGCGGCGCTGTAATGGGCATGTTCATTAATGCTTCGATGGTGAACTTCGGTTGTGCTGATCCGGTAATAAACGGAGCAATACTTGCCGTCTCTATACGGTATGCCCAGAAATTGGGGGGTTCGTTCTCGATGGGCTTGAGTATATGGGCGTGGTTATTGACCCAGTATTTTCCGGCTGCGACAAAGGCTATAGGTGTCCGGCGTCCGAGCAGGTTCGCTCCGTCTTCAGAAACCAGTAACAGGGGCTCGTCGAAGAGGTAGTCATCTACGAAGTCGATAACGCCAGAAGCCCCGTAATAAGGGTGAGTGCCTTGGCGAACCCCTCGCTCAGTTGTGCTGAGGGGGATCCTGTGATGGTCGAGCGAATGCAGGAATCTCTTGACAGGGCCGACTGACCAGTGGGCGGGCACCGCGGGGAGTCCTGATTCCGAGTTCGCCAGTTCGACGCCTGCGTTAAGCCCCTTAGCCCCGGTGTTTCATGGGGATCTGCGGATCGCTGGGCGAAAATAGACCGAAGTGCTTCCTGAACAGGGGAAACTGGGACTTGTCTAGAGCTCCAGGTCCTCAAGCAGAAAGCACTCGGTAGGTGAAGCGTACTTCGTGGTCGGCCGGTCTGTCCGTTACTGCAGATGGTGTCGGGGTGATCTCGCACGCCGGGGCCATCGCGCCTCGACTTCTGGCTGATCAGGTCGGTCTGACCACCGAGCTGTCAGGGGCCATGGCTCGCCGACAATTCATCCCCATCCATGACCGCGGCCGGGTGTTGACCGATGTCGCGGTGATGCTCGCAGATGGTGGCGAGTCCATCTCCGACATCGGCGTCCTGCGCCACCAATCCGGGGCCCTGGGCCCGGTGGCCTCAGCACCGACGGTATGGCGGACCCTGGACGAGATCACTGCCGGCAAGCGTAAGAAGATCCAAGTCGCGCGGGCCCGTACCCGGCGTCACGTGTGGTCCCAACTACCAGGCGGGGTTCCCGCATCCAAATGTGCAGGTCGGGACCTCGGATCGACGATCGTGCTCGATGTGGACGCCACCATCGTGGTCACCCACAGCGAGAAAGAGAACGCCGCGCCGACGTACAAGCGCACCTTCGGCTACCACCCGATCGGCGTGTGGTGCGACAACACAGAAGAGTTTCTCGCCGCGAGCTTGCGCCCGGGCAACGCCGGGTCCAACACCGCGGCTGACCACATCGACGTCCTGGGCCAGGCAATCGCGCAGATCCCCGCTGCTCACCGGCGTGACCTGCTGATTCGATCCGACGGTGCAGGCGCCTCCCACGACTTGCTGGAGTGGATCACCGAGCAGAACCGCATCCGTGGTCGACGTGTGGAGTACTCGGTCGGCTTCGCTATCACTGCCCCGATTCGTCGAGCCATCGCGACCTGCCCCGAAGCCGCGTGGGGACCAGCGCTCAACCCCAACGGGGACATCCGCGACGGGGCCGACATCGCGGAGCTGACCGGGTTCCTCGCTCCCGGGATGCTCGCAAAGTGGCCAGACGGGATGCGGGTGATCGTGCGCCGCGAGCGGCCACACCCGGGCGCTCAGTTGTCGATGTTCGAGGAGATCGACGGGTGGCGCTACCAGGCTTTTGTCACCAACACCGCCACCGGCCAGCTGCAGTTTCTTGAAGCCAGGCATCGGGCTCACGCCCGGGTCGAGGACCGGATCCGCCACGCCAAAGACACCGGCCTGGGCAGGCTTCCCTCGCGGGAGTTCGCTCTCAACCAGGCTTGGCTGGTGGCGGTGATGATCGCCGCGGATCTCCTGGCCTGGACGCGGATGCTGGCCTGCACCGGCGCG
>NZ_JAALDW010000522.1:6330-6793 GCF_014145055.1 Dietzia sp. DQ11-38-2 | reverse complement strand
TGGTGGCGGTGATGATCGCCGCTGACCTGGTGGCCTGGACACGGACGCTCGCCTGCACCGGCGACGCCGCAGTTCTGGCCTTGTGCGAGCCCAAAGCGCTGCGCTACCGCTTCCTTCACGTGGCAGCCCGACTGGTCCGTAGTGGCCGGCGGCGGCGCGTGAAGATTCCCGAAACGTGGCCTTGGGCCACCGCCATCGTCGCAGTGTTCAACACGATCGCCGCGATCCCAAAACCCGCCTGACCTCACCTGCCCGCCCACGACAGCACCACCGGAGACCCGCCCACCGGCAGCGCCAGCCGGCACACACGCACGCCCACACGCGAAAACAAGCCCGCAGTCACCCGACAGCAGCAGTCACACCGGCCCGTGAATCAGCGGGGCTAGCCTTGGACGCGCTGAACATGGCGATCTGGCAGCACACCCACGCCGGCGATGACTTGGGCGGGCTGATTCATCACTCG
>NZ_JAALDW010000522.1:6249-6320 GCF_014145055.1 Dietzia sp. DQ11-38-2 | reverse complement strand
ACCGGCCCGTGAATCAGCGGGGTTAGTGACCGCATGGCTGATCGTAGCGGCGCGGTCCTCGCGCAGGGTGG
>NZ_JAALDW010000522.1:5499-6239 GCF_014145055.1 Dietzia sp. DQ11-38-2 | reverse complement strand
CCGTGAATCAGCGGGGCTAGCCCCTGGCCGGACTCGCCTCCGAGTCAGGTCACGCCGGGAACGCACGCTGCACTGCCCGGGCCGAAACTGCCCGCCGAGGCCACTGCGGTCCTACGATCGACGTTCACCGGCCCGGCCGGCCCCTGCCCCGCCTCCAGAAGAACAGTGACCTCCATGCGACACCACCCCCGCTGCCGTCGATCGACGCTGGGCGCCATACTCGCCGTGCTCGTGATCGCGACTCCGGTCGCCGCCCATGCCCAGCCACTCGACCCGGCACAGCCACGCGACGGGGTCCCGGCAGTGGACGAGTCCCGCGCCCAGAGCGCGATCGGTCACGAGACCCTCGAGGACGCCCTCGCGGAGGTCGGCACCACCCCGGCGGCATTCCGTTCCCAGTCCGTCCTGGCCGACCGCCTGGCCGTCGCCTCGGACGACTACTCCGCCCGGTTCCCCGAGGCCTTCGCGGGCGTCCAGATCGTCGGAGCGACCGGTCAGGTGGCGGTGGTCCGGGACTCCGAGCGCTCGGAGCTGTTGATCGCGGACGCGCGGTCCCGTGGTTTCTCGGTGTCCACCGCTCCCGCCCCGGCCCGGCAACTGGACGAGACGGCGGAGCGGGCGCAGGCGTGGGCGGACTCCCTCCCCCCGGGCCAGCGGGACGGCGTGAGTGCCATCGACGTGGACCCCTCCACGGGCGACGTCACCGTGGTGGTGGAGGACTCGGGTGCCGCTCCCGCGCC
>NZ_JAALDW010000522.1:0-5489 GCF_014145055.1 Dietzia sp. DQ11-38-2 | reverse complement strand
GGCCCGTGAATCACCGGGGCTAATCGATCGTTACGGCGTGCGATGGCAGGTCGCACCCCACTCGCTGTACGACCTGTGGCGGTCGGGGGACCGGGCCGCCGCCGCACGGGCCTTCACGGTGATGATGGACATGGTCAGACTCGACGTGGCGGCTCTGGAGAGAGCGGCCCGGGGAGCCTGACGAGGTCGCCGCGGCGAAGGCCCGCATACGCGGCTCAGAGCCCGGGGCGTTTACCGATCGTCAGCGTGACCTCGCCGGTGTGGGCGAAGAAGTCCTCGCCCTTGTCGTCGACCACGATGAACGCCGGGAAGTCCTCCACGTCGATCTTCCACACCGCCTCCATGCCGAGCTCCTCGTACTCGATCACCTCGACGTGCTTGATGCAGTCCTGCGCAAGGCGGGCGGCGGGGCCGCCGATCGATCCCAGGTAGAACCCACCGTGGGTCGCGCAGGCCTCGGTGACCTGCTTCGACCGGTTCCCCTTGGCGAGCATGACCATGGATCCGCCCGCCGCCTGGAACTGCTCGACGTAGGAGTCCATGCGGCCGGCCGTGGTGGGACCGAACGACCCCGACGGCATGCCCTCCGGGGTCTTGGCAGGGCCTGCGTAGTAGACCGGGTGGTCCTTGAGGTACTGGGGCATCTCCTCGCCGGCGTCGAGCCGCTCCTTGATCTTGGAGTGGGCGATATCGCGGGCGACGACCAGGGGACCGGTCAGCGACAACCGGGTCTTGACGGGGTGCTTGCTGAGCTCGGCGAGGATCTCTGGCATGGGCTTGTTGAGGTCGATCTTCACCGCGGCGCCCTTGCCGGTACCGGACACGCCGTGTGTCGCGGCGTCCAGCTCCGCATCGGTGGTCGCGGGCAGGAACCGGCCGGGGTCGAACTCGAGCTTCTCGAGGAACACGCCTTCCGGCGTGATCTTGGCCTTGGCCTGGCGATCGGCGCTGCAGGAGACGGCGATCGCCACCGGGAGCGAGGCCCCGTGGCGCGGGAGCCGCACCACGCGCACGTCGTGGCAGAAGTACTTGCCACCGAACTGCGCTCCGATCCCGATCTGCTGGGTCAGTTCGAAGACCTTCTCCTCCAGCTCCACGTCGCGGAACCCCCGGCCCGACATGGCCCCTTCCCTGGGGAGTTCGTCCAGGTAGTGGGCCGAGGCGAGCTTGGCGGTCTTGACCGCGAACTCGGCCGAGGTCCCGCCCACCACGATGGCGAGGTGGTAGGGCGGGCAGGCCGCGGTGCCGATGGAGCGGATCTTCTCCTCGATGAACTGCATCATCCGCTCGGGATTGAGGATCGCCTTGGTCTCCTGGTACAGGAAGGACTTGTTGGCCGAGCCGCCGCCCTTGGCCATGAACAGGAACTTGTAGCTGTTCTCGTGGCCGGGAGTGGTGTCCGCGCCGATCTCGATCTGGGCCGGGAGGTTGCTCCCGGTGTTCTTCTCGTCCCACATGGTGAGGGGGGCGTTCTGCGAGTAGCGCAGGTTGAGACGGGTGAACGCGTCGTAGACGCCGCGAGCGACCGCCTGTTCATCCGGGCCCGGGGTCAACACGTGCTGACCGCGCTCGCCCTTGACGATCGCGGTGCCGGTGTCCTGGCACATCGGCAGTACCCCGCCGGCGGCGATGTTGGCGTTCTTGAGCAGATCCAGAGCGACGAACTTGTCGTTGTCACTGGCCTCGGGGTCGTCGAGGATCTTGGCGACCTGGGCGAGGTGATCGGGGCGCAGGTAGTGCGAGATGTCGTGCATGGCCGTCTCGGTGAGCAACCGGATCGCCTCGGGCTCCACGCGCAGGAACGTCGTGCCGTCCGGACCCTCGACCGTGGATACGCCCTCGGTGGTCAGGAGGCGGTACTCGGTGGTGTCCGCACCGACCGGGAGGAGGTCCTCATAGACGAACTCGGGCATTGACGCTCCTGATTCCTGAGACGCGGCTAACACTCGGGTCCAGGGTAATCGCCCGATCGCGCAGGTCAGAATCGGGTGTCCCGCAGGGGGACGAAGCGGTATCCGCCGTGGTCGGTGACCTCGAGGTCCCCTTGATTGCGTCGTACCCGGTGCATGACGTCCCCCCAGGGTGCGACCATCACGCCGCCGTCGGCGAGCTGATCCACCAGTTCCTGCGGGAGGGCGTCGCCCATGGCGGAGACGAGGATCCGGTCGAACAGGCCGTGCTCCGGCAATCCCAGGACGCCGGGCCGCGCCTGGTGAACCGACACCCAGGGCTGGGGGATCGCCGCCCGCGAGCGCTCGACCAGCTCAGGAACCAGCTCGACCGCGAACACGGCAGACCCCGGGCCCCCGAGTTCTCCGAGTATCGCCGAGGTCCAACCGCTGCCGGAACCGACGTCGAGGGCCCTCATCCCGGGGAAGGGTTCGAGAAGGGCCAGCATGGTCGCCACGGTGGAGGGCTGAGAGTTGGTCTGCCCGAAGCCGATGGGCAGCGGCGCGTCGCGTTGGTGGTCGCCCGCGACCTCCGGTGGGAGGAACCGGCGCCGGTCCTGGGCGCGCATCGCCCGGCGGATCTCCGAGGTGGGCATGGCGGCCTCCCTTCACCGGGGGTGTGGGTTCGAGGGTAGACCTCTGCCGGGTCGTGACGACGACGACACCGAGGCCCCGGGCGTGGGTGAACGGCTCTCCGCGTCCTGAAAGCGGCACTAGTGTCGTGGCATGCGCTTCGGACTCTTCCTGCCCCAGGGCTGGCGACTCGACCTGGTCGACGTGCCTCCCGCCCGGCACTGGCCGGTCATCACCGACCTCGCCTCCCGGGCGGACGCGGGCCCGTGGGAGTCGGTGTGGGTGTACGACCACATGCACACCGCGCCGCTCACCACCGGTGAGGCCACCCATGAGGCCTGGACCCTGATGTCCGCGCTGGGCGCGGCGACCACCCGGGTCCGGCTCGGTCAGATGTGCACCTGTCTGGGGTACCGCAACCCCGCGCTGCTGGCCAAGATGGCCTCGACCGTCGACCACATATCCGGCGGTCGGGTCGAGATGGGGATCGGCGCCGGGTGGTACGAGCACGAGTGGCGGGCATACGGCTACGGCTTCCCCTCCGCGGGCGAGCGAATCGCGATGCTCGACGAGGGAGTGCGCATCATGCGCGACGCCTGGGCCGACGGCATCGTCTCGCTCGAGGGAGACCATTTCCGGATCGACGGTGCCATCGTGCAACCCCGGCCACTGCAGGAGGGCGGCATCCCGACGTGGATCGCCGGCGGCGGCGAGCGCAAGACGCTCCGGATCGCCGCCCGCCACGCCGACTACACCAACTTCGACGGCAGCCCCGAGGGGTTCGCCCACAAATCACAGGTCCTGGCGCGGCACTGCGCCGACCTGGGGCGGGACCCGTCCGAGATCACGCGCACCGCGAACTACAACGTCGCGGTGGGGGAGACGGAGAGGGACGTCGCCGACAGACTCGCGTTCCTCCGCGACCGGATGGCCCGCCACGTCGGGCAGGACGAGGCGGAGCGGCAGCTCGGCGCGTACCGCGGTCTGCCCGCGGTGGGCACGCCCGAGCAGATCGTGGACAAGCTGCGCGGACTCGAAAGTCTGGGGATGACCTACGGCGTCTTCTACTTCCCCGAGATCGCCACCGACACCTCTGGCCTCGCGCTGTTCGAACGAGAGGTCATCCCCGCCCTGGCGTGACCCGCCGCCCGGGCGGACGCCCACACCATCCCCGATGACCGGAGTGTGACCCGCGATGAAGGACATCCACTACGAGGAACTGCCGCCCGAGGCGGTCCTCGAGCACGTCACGCCGGGGATGCACATCATCTCGCCGATCCAGAACGCGGCGCCCCCGGCCCTGCTGCGCGCCCTCGACGCGGGTGCGGAGAGACTCGAGAACGTCACCGTCCACCACATGGATCCCTGGGAGTCACTTCCGTTCATGGAGGGTGCGTACCCCGGCAGGCTCCGGCATGTGGACTACTTCCTCGGCCCGGGGTCACGGAAGAACTTCCACGAGGGCACGTGTGACCTCGTCCCGGTCGACTTCGCCCAGGTCCCCGCGACCCTGCGTGAGTTCAGCCCGCCCGGGCTCGCGATCACCACGGTGTCCGAGATCGACGAACACGGGTTCTTCTCCATGGGCACCAACGCCGACTACGTGGCGTCCTTCATCGGGCAGGTGCCGTTCTTCGTGGAGGTCAACGCCAGGATGCCGCGGACATTCGGCCGGAATCACATCCACATCTCCCAGGTCGTGGGGGTGACCCGGAACGACGCGCCGATGATCACCGTCGACCCGCCGGTGCCCGGTGAGATCGAGCACGCGATCGCCGACGTCATCGCCGAGCGGGTCCCCGACGGGGCCTGCCTGCAGCTCGGCGTCGGCAAGCTCCCCAACGCCGTGCTGTCCCGTCTCACGGGGCACGAGAACCTGGGCATCCACACCGAGGCTCTGTCGGACGGGGTGATGGACCTCGTGGACGCCGGCGTCATCGACGGTTCGCGGAAGACCGGTAGGCCGTTCAAACACGTCACCACCTTCGCGGTGGGGTCACAGAAGCTCATGGACTGGCTGCACAACAACCCCTCGGTCGCCATGCTGCCGGTGGACATCGTCAACGACCCGCGTGTGATCGGCCTGGAGCACAACCTCCACTCGATCAACGCCACGAGCGAGGTCGACCTCTACGGACAGGCGGCGTCGGAGACCATCGGGGGTCGGTACTGGTCCGGCGCCGGTGGGCAGGCGGACTTCGCCAGGGGCTGCAGGTTCTCGCCCGGTGGCCACGGGTTCATCGTCACCCCGTCCCAGACGTCCCGGGGGATCAGCCGCATCACCCTCTCGCTTACCCCCGGCAGCCCGGTGACGACCCACAAGAACATCATCGACAGCGTGGTCACCGAGTACGGGATCGCCACGCTGAGGGGCCGGTCGGTGTCCGCCCGGGCGGCCGCGTTGATCGCGATCGCCCACCCGGATCACCGCGACCGTCTGAGTCGGGAGGCCCGAGAGGTCGGCTTGATGCCGCGGACTCTGCACTGACCGGGGCCCCGCAACTCCGGCGCCCCGCGCGCCCACCGGTGGCAGGCGTTCGGGAGGGGGGTTACGTTCCCGGTGGAATGTGACCCCTGGAATCGGAGGCTGTTATGGACCCCATCATCTGGATCGTCATCGGGGTGGTCGCGTTGGTCGTGGTCATCGCGCTCATCGCGGTGGCCACGAAGAACAGCAGTCGCAAGAAGCTGGGTGAGGCTGCAGAACTGCGGAAGGACGCGCGCGAGCGGGAGCAGCAGCTCGAACGCCAACACTCCGTCGCCCGTGAACAGGAGCATCGCGCGGGCGCGGCGGAGCAGGAGGCCCAGGCCAAGGCCGCGGAGGCGGACCGGCTTCGCGCGGAGGCCGAGCAGCATCGTTCCGTGCTCGACGAGCAGCGTCAGGACGTGCGGCGCATGGAGGAGCACGCCGACAAGCTCGACCCCAAGCACCGCGCCGACGCGCCGGGCCGTGACGCCGGCCCGGAC
>NZ_JAALDW010000056.1:0-4267 GCF_014145055.1 Dietzia sp. DQ11-38-2 | reverse complement strand
CGGGCGGTGGAGGCGGCGACGCGGGCGACGGTGGGGCCTGACCTGGCGGGCTCTGACCGGCCGGGGTCCGGCCCGGACACCGTGCACTAGGGTGTGGTCGTGCAGAGCAACGGCCACCACTCCCCGCTGCCGCTGGACGAGGACCCCCGCTCGCTGAGCCCGCGGGACCGGGTACGGCCTGGTGACGGGGCCGGCAGGACGGTGATGGACGCGTGGGGTGGCCCGGTCGGGAGGCACGCGGTCGTGGGACGGCAGAGCTTCTGGACCCCACTGCGCGTGATCATGCTGTTCGCGGTGCTGTTCCTGTCCCTCGGGTTCTTCTCCAAGGCCGCGTGCCTGGTCACCACCAGCCCCACCGACGGGTCCGAGCCGGGACTCAACTGGACCGGTCAGCAGTACTACAAGGCCTGCTACGCCGATCCGCTCCCGCTCTACGCGGTGCAGGGCCTGGCCGCGGGCGAGCTGCCCTACCGGTACATGTGGGTGGGTGACGACGGCGGCGTCCGCTACATGGAGTACCCGGTGTTGTCCGGGATGTTCCAGTACGTCACCGCCCAGGCGGCGCAGGCCTGGCACGCCCTCGCCCCCGGCGGCCCCATCGAGGTGGTCAAGTACTTCGTGCTCGGGTGCGTGATCCTGGCGTTCCTGTGGATGGTCGCCGTGTGGGCGACCTACCTGTCGGCCGGGCGCAGACCGTGGGACACGCTGCTCATGGCGGCCAGCCCGCTGATCATCTTCCAGGCCTTCACCAACTACGACCTCATGGCGGTCGCGTTCGCGTCCGTGGCGTTGCTGCTGTGGGCGCGCAGCAGACCGGTGTGGGCGGGCGTCGTCCTGGGTCTCGGCGTGGCGGCCAAACTCTATCCGTTGTTCCTGTTCGGGGCGCTACTGGTGGTGGCGCTCCGGCGTCGGCGTCTCGTGGAGTTGGGCAAGGCGGTCGCGGCGGCGATCGCGGCCTGGCTGGCGGTGAACCTGCCCATCATGATCCCGTTCCCGGAGGGGTGGAGGGAGTTCTTCCGGCTCAACTCGGACCGGCCCGCCAACCCCGAGAGCATCTACGCCGTCATGCAGACCCTGACGGGCTGGGAGGGGTTCGATGCCGGACGCGCCGCCGGCGAGGCGCCCGCCACCCTCAACGCGGTGTCCCTGGCCCTGTTCGCCCTGGGCTGCGTGGCCGTTCTGGTGATCGGCCTCACCGCGCGCACCACCCCGCGGATCGCCCAGTTGGCGTTCCTCATCGTGGCGGTCTTCCTGCTCACCAACAAGGTGTGGAGCCCGCAGTACTCGCTGTGGCTGGTCCCGCTCGCGGTGCTCGCGGTGCCGCGGGCCAGACTGCTGGTGCCGTGGATGGCCTTCGACGCCCTGCTGTGGGTGGCCCACATGTCGTATTTCCACGGGGTCGCCGAGAAGGGGATCGGGGCGGAGACGTTCCACCCGCTCGTTCTGATGCGAGACCTGTTGGTGGTGGCCATCTGCGTGGTGGTGATCCGCGAGATCTACCGGCCGCACCTGGACCTGGTCCGGCTGGCGCACCAGGGGACACCCGAGGGCCCGGACCCACTGGCCGGGGTGCTCGCGGACCCCGGGGAACCGTTGGTGGGGCCACCGGCCGGTGCCGACGACAGGGGCGAGGACCGTGACGACGACGATGACGAGTCCCGCCGGGTCCGTCAGAAGGAGGACACCACCGGATGAGCACCACCGCGATGATCTGGATGTTCCTGTGCATCCTCATCGGATTCGTCTGCATGGTCACCGCCGCCGGCGGGCATCGTGCGGGCTGGCGCCAACCCGTGTGGATCTCCTGGACCGTGGCGGCATTCCTCTTTCTCACGGTCATACCCGTGGCCCTGGCGTTGACGATCGGACTGCGACACGGCTGAGGCGACCGGATCGGTGGTCAGTCGCACAGGTCGAACGGCTCGGTGTCCGGGAAGTGACGGGCCCATTCCTCATCGGTGAGCTGCACCCCGCCCGCGCACGCCTCATCGATCACGCGGCCCACGTCGAGCCGCCACGTCCAGATGGCGCCTTCCGCGCCGACGGCGAGCACATCCCCCTCGGGAGATGCTGCCCGCGCCTGGTAGAGGAGGGCGTCGGTGGTGCCGCCGAGGACGGCCCACGGCTGCGGGAAGTCGGGGTCGGTGATGTCGACGACGGTGACCTGTCCGGTACTCGAGGTGAGCACGAGTCGCGAGTCGTCCGCCGAGAACGCGGCCCAGTAGATCTCACCGGGCGGCGCGATGAAGGAGGACAGTTCGCGAGGGGCTGTGGCGTCGCTCGCATCCCACAGTCGTATGGTCTTGTCGCCCCCCGAGGTGACCATGAGTGGCGAGTCGTGCGCGTATCCCGCCGCCGGCGAGCCGCCGATCCCGGTGGTGAGCCGGTGCGCGAACGAGGGCCTGTCGGGGTCGGTGGTGTCGATGATCACCGTCTCCGGTCCGAGCGTGGGCACGACGAGCTGCCGGGAGTCCGAGGAGAACTCGGCCACCACGCACGGGTCGGGGAGCGGGACGGTCACGCGCAGGCTCGGTCGCGTCGGGTCACTCACGTCGACCAGTCCGAGCTGTCGGTCGGTGTCGCTGCACACGGCCAGCGTGCGACCGTCCGGGCTGAGAGGGGTGGCCACCACGACCCCGTTGACGACGGGCAGGCTCGCGGTCGAGCGCGTCGCGGCGCCGAAGGGGGCGGTGAACAGCTGGATGCCGCCGTCCGCGAGTCCGGCGTAGACCACCCGGCCGTCCGGAGACATGGCGACGGAGCCGCTGAACCTGGTCTCGGGATCGGGGACGACCCGCCCGGTCTCCACCGGTACGGGACCCGTGGTGTCGACGATGGTGTGGTGGAGTTCGGCGGCGGTGACGCCGAGCACCCCGGTCGTCCGATCCGCGGAGGAGCCGGTCTGGAAGATGGAGTTGGACTCGGAGGCCGCACCCAGACGGTCGAGCGGCCAGAGCCTGACGAGGCCGTCGACGGAGTAGGTGAGCAGGTGGTCCTCGTCCATGAACCGTGCCCCGGTGGCGACCTGCGAGGCGGGGAGCTCGATGAGCATCGCGCCGGTGGGCCCGTAGACGCGGATCCTGTCGTCGGACCCCGCGGCCGCGAGTCGCCCCTGGTCGTCGTAGGAGACGTCGTTGACGTAGGCGTTCCACCCGTCGAGGGAGGACAGGGGGCGGGCCCCGGAGAGGTCGCCGCGCTCTATCGCCCACCGTTGGACTGAGCGGTCGGTGGTGCCCGCGGCGATCCGGGTGCCGTCCGGGCTGACGGCGAGGGAGAGCGGGATGGCGACCGGTCCGGTGTCGAGGTCCGGACCGCGCCGTCCGGTTCCGTCGGCCGCCGCGTCGAGGAGGGTCTTGACGCCGAACGTGCGGTTGGTCGCGAGCAGGGTGGAGGAGTCGGACAGCCATGCCAGGGACTCCACCGGCCTGACCGTCTCCGAGCCGGGGTCGGGGGTGGCCACCCTGGCGCCAAGGTCGGTGACCGTGGGGATCCCGCCCCGCTCGGCGATCGGCCAGCGCAGGACGCGTCCGTCGTGTGAGCCGGCGGCGAGCGTCAGGCCGTCGGGTGAGAACGCCACGGAGTGGAACGGGGCGGCGGCCGGTTCCAGCGTGGAGAGCGCCCGAGGCGCCGAGGTGTCCCGGACGTCGACCAGGTAGACCCCTCCCTGCCCGGCCACGGCCAGGACCGCGCCGTCCGGTGAGAGATCGGCGGCGTGGAGTTCGTGTCGGTCACCGGAGGTCAGGCCGAGCGTGGCCCGGGGTGCTCCGCCGTCCTCCCGGAAGATGCGGAGGACGCCGTCGGACCCCACCGCCGTGAAGGTTCCGGTGTCCGGCAGCGGGATCACCCGCCCGCTTCCGGCGGTGGTCTCGTAGCGGAGAGGCACGTCGGCCCTGCTGGTGTTGAGCAGAGCGGACCGGGCCTCGGTGGTGGGGTGGATCCGGTACGCGGCCAGCGCGAGCATCCGGCCGAGGGCGGGGTCGCGATTGAACGCGGTCGCCGACGAGACCGCTCCGGAGCGGGACAATGCGGAATCCCGGGTGTCCTGGGCGGTCGCGGTGGCGCGGAGTGCGAAGCCGGTGGCGGCCAGCGCCAGGACGGTGACCGCCGCGAGGGATGCCGCGAGCGAGGTGAGGGTCCGGATCCGCCTACGGTCCCGCCGTGCGACGGCCTCGTGGTGGGCGGCGGACGCGTCCAGGAAGTCGAGTTCCGAGGGCGAGAGGTGCACCCCGGTCTCCTCGTTGTTCTGCCGCCACTCCTGGAAGTCGGA
>NZ_JAALDW010000521.1:310-2844 GCF_014145055.1 Dietzia sp. DQ11-38-2 | reverse complement strand
CGGCGTCGACGGCGTCGACGGGCCCGGCGTGGACGACGACATCGTCGCGACCACCGCCCGCCCGGCGGGATCCCGCGCAGCAGCGGACACAGCCGTTGTGCCGCAGACCAACTCCCCGTCCACCCACACCGCGGCGGACAGTGACGTCGACCGGCTCGATTCCCAGAAGCAGTTGCTCAACGGGGTCGAGTACACCCTGCCGCCCGTGAGCCTGCTGACCGCGGGAGACCCGCCCAAGGAGCGCAGCGAATCCAACGACCAGATGATCGAGGCCATCCAGGGCGTCCTCGAACAGTTCAAGATCGACGCCGCGGTCACCGGGTTCACCCGCGGGCCGACGGTCACGCGGTACGAAGTCGAGCTGGGCCCCGGTGTGAAGGTGGAGAAGATCACCGCGCTGCACCGGAACATCGCCTACGCGGTGGCCACCGACAACGTCCGGCTCCTCGCCCCGATCCCGGGCAAGTCCGCCGTGGGTATCGAGGTCCCCAATCTCGACCGTGAACTGGTCAGACTCGCCGACGTTCTCACCGATCCCAAGACCGCCACGAAGCACAACCCGATGCTCATCGGGCTGGGTAAGGACATCGAGGGGGATTTCGTCACCGCCGATCTGGCGAAGATGCCGCACCTGCTGGTGGCGGGTTCGACGGGCTCGGGCAAGTCCAGTTTCGTCAACTCGATGCTCGTGTCGTTGCTCACCCGGGCGACCCCGGACGAGGTGCGGCTGATCCTCGTGGACCCCAAGATGGTCGAACTGACACCGTACGAGGGCATCCCGCACCTGATCACCCCCATCATCACCCAGCCCAAGAAGGCGGCAGCGGCGCTGGCGTGGCTGGTCGAGGAGATGGAGCAGCGTTATCAGGACATGAAGTCGACCCGGGTGCGCCACATCACCGACTTCAACGATCGCGTGAAATCGGGCGCCATCACCACCCCGCCCGGGAGCGAGCGCGTCTACCGCCCGTACCCGTACATCGTCGCCGTCGTGGACGAGCTCGCCGATCTCATGATGACCGCGCCCCGGGACATCGAGGACGCGATCGTGCGGATCACGCAGAAGGCCCGGGCCGCCGGCATCCACCTCGTACTGGCCACCCAGCGTCCGTCGGTCGACGTGGTGACGGGTCTGATCAAGACGAACGTGCCGTCGCGCCTGGCCTTCGCGACCTCCTCGCTCACCGACTCGCGGGTCATCCTGGACCAGGCGGGGGCCGAGAAGTTGATCGGCATGGGCGACGGACTGTTCATCCCCATGGGAGCGTCCCGGCCGATCCGTATGCAGGGCGCCTTCATCACCGACGAGGAGATCCACGACGTCGTCGACTACGCCAAGAACCAGGCGGAGCCCGACTACGACGACACCGTCACCGCCGCCAAGGAAGAGTCCACGAAGGAGATCGACGGGGACATCGGAGACGACCTGGACGACCTGCTCGCCGCCGTCGAACTCGTGGTCTCCAGCCAGTTCGGGTCCACCTCGATGCTGCAACGCAAGCTCCGCGTCGGATTCGCCAAGGCCGGGCGCCTCATGGACCTGATGGAATCGCGCGGCATCGTGGGCCCCTCCGAGGGGTCCAAGGCCCGTGACGTCCTGGTCAAACCGGAGGAGTTGGCCTCGGTCATCTGGATGATCAAGGGGGGCACGCCGCCGCAGGAAGACGCCGACGAGCCGACCGGGAGCGAGACCCTCGACGAGGCGCCGGTGGGCTGAACGTCCGAAGGTCAGGCCAGCGCGCCGAACACGGGCATCCACCCCCGGACTGTGACCCCGGATACAAACCCACGCAGACAATGCGGGTCCTCGGCGACCAGGGAGCGGGCTGCGCCGGCGTCGTCCGCCTCGACGATGAGCAGAGCCCCGGACCCGTCGGTGTACGGTCCCACCGTTCGAATCGTCCCCGCCTCGACCTGGGCGGACAGCCACTCGCGGTGCGCGGGCTTGTTCGCCTCCCGGTCCTCCGACTGCTCTGGTTCGTACCGGTAGCTGACTGCGAAGAGCGGCATCGCTGGGGTCCTTCCCGATCATGGTGAGAGCGTTTTCGGATCCAGGGTATTGGCCCGGGTCTCGCTAAGGTGTGGGGGTGACACTTCCCTTCACCGACGACGGCCGCCCCGGTGCCGAGGTCCCCCTGCTCAACATCGCCAACGTGCTCACCGTCCTGCGAATCCTGCTGGTCCCGGTGTTCGTGGTCCTGTTCTTCGTCTCCGACGCCCAGGATCCGTGGTGGCGAGTCGGTGCGTTCGTGGTCTTCGCGCTCGCGATGGCGACCGACTACGTGGACGGGTACCTCGCCCGGCGCCTGGGCCTGGTCACCGACTTCGGCAAGATCGCCGACCCGATCGCGGACAAGGCCCTCATGGCCGCGGCCATGATCTCGCTGTCCCTGGTCGACGAGCTGTTCTGGTGGGTCACGATCGTGATCCTGGTCCGAGAGGTCGGGATCACCCTCTGGCGCCTGTTCGGTGTGGACCACGTGGTGGCGGCCAGCAAGGGCGGAAAGCTCAAGACCGTCACCCAGACTCTGGGG
>NZ_JAALDW010000521.1:0-284 GCF_014145055.1 Dietzia sp. DQ11-38-2 | reverse complement strand
TCCTGCCGCTACCGTACTGGTTCTGGCCGGTCGAGTGGGCGGTGATCGGGGTGGCTCTCGTGCTGACCGTCTACACGGGTGTCGACTACCTGGTGAAAGCGCGTCAGGCAGCGCGGGCCGGGCGCTGAGGGCCCGGAACCGTGTCCGACACGACATCCCCTGTGCGCCCGGGTGCCGGGCCCGATCCCTCAGCCGCGGCCGCGGTGACAGCTCTCGCCGGGCGGGGATGGACGCTGGCGACCGCGGAGTCGCTGACCGCGGGGTTGCTCGCGGCAACCGTGGCC
>NZ_JAALDW010000055.1:0-2821 GCF_014145055.1 Dietzia sp. DQ11-38-2 | reverse complement strand
TGTCCTCGTCAGCGGCGGCAGCGGCATCACCCCGATGCTCTCCATCGCCTCGACGCTCGTCGGGGAGGGCCACTGCGGCGCCGGCGCCACCGGCCGGGTGGCCTGGCTGCACTACGCGCGCCGGGCCGAGGACGTCCCGTTCCGTGACCGGATTCGTGAGCTCTCGCGCGCCGGGGTCGAGGTCCGTGTGGTCGCGACCGCAGGCTCCGACCCGTCAGCGCCCTCGGAGCCGGTGTCGGGAGGCCTGGTCGGCCACCTCACGTCGGACCACCTCGATGACGTGGCGCCGTGGCACTCCGACGCCACCATCTTCCTCTGTGGACCCGACGGCCTCGCCGACGGCCTCGCGGAGACCCTCGGCCCCGATCGCTACGCGGACGTCCTGCGTGAGCGGTTCACCGCCTCCACCGGCCCCGTTCCCGACGGCGACGGTGGCACCGTCACCCATGTCAGGAGCGGGGTGTCGGCTCACAACCCCGGCACCACCCTGCTGGAGGGCGCGGAGGCCGCGGGTCTGTCCCCGAAGCACGGGTGCAGGAGGGGCATCTGCCACACCTGCACCGCCGTCCGCGTCTCCGGCGCCACCCGCGACCTGAGGACCGGAGAGATCGACACCGAACCCGGTTGCCTGGTCCAGATCTGCGTCTCCGCGCCCGTGGGCGACGTCGAGATCGAACTCTGACCGCCCCGGTCACCCGTCACGCTCCCGGACCGACGTACCCGCACGACCCACCGGAACACCCGGAAGGAATCCCATCATGACCCTCCTGCAGATCCCCAGCTTCCGCTCCACCAAGTCGACGTCCACCAAGTCGAAGTCCGCAGCGACCACCCCCGCCGGCCCCGAGCCGATCGTCCTGTCCGCCGAGTCGGTGGAGATCATCGGACGGGAACTCGACGCCATCCGCGACCGCGTGGTGGCCGACCTCGGGACCGCCGACCGCGACTACATCCTTCGTGTCGTCCGCATGCAGCGTCGACTCGAACTCACCGGTCGTGGGCTCATGTTCCTGGGCTTCCTGCCGCCCGCATGGCTCGCGGGGGTGGCCGCGCTGAGCGCCTCCAAGATCCTCGACAACATGGAGATCGGCCACAACGTCATGCACGGCCAGTACGACTGGATGCGTGACGACATGCTCCACTCGTCCAGCTTCGAGTGGGACAACGTGTGCCCGTCCGACCAGTGGCGCCACTCGCACAACTACATGCATCACACCCACACCAACATCCTGGATCTGGACCGGGACATCGGGTACGGGATCCTGCGCATGGAGTACGAGCAGAAGTGGACCCCCCTGCGCCTCGGTAACCCCGCCTACGCGTTCGCACTCATGATGCTGTTCGAGTGGGGCGTCATGCTCCACGACCTCGAGTACGACAACGTCCTCAAGGGCAAGCGCAAGTGGTCGGACGTCAAGGGCCTGCTCGCCGGCTGGTGGGGCAAGGTCCGCGGCCAGGTCGCCAAGGACTACATCGTCCACCCCGCGCTCACCGGGCCGCTGTTCCCGCTCACCTTCGCCGGCAACCTGACCGCCAACCTCGTCCGCAACGTCTGGGCGTTCTCGGTGATCTTCTGCGGCCACTTCCCGTCCGGCGCCCAGGTGTTCACCCAGGAGGAGACCGCCGAGGAGACGCGCGGCGAGTGGTACGTGCGGCAGATGCTCGGGTCGGCCAACATCTCGGGCAGTCCGTTCATGCACCTGGCCACCGGGAACCTCTCGCACCAGATCGAGCACCACCTCTTCCCCGACCTGCCCGCCCACCGCTACCCCGAGATCGCCGAGGAGGTGCGGGCGATCTGCGAGGAGCACGGACTCCCGTACACGACCGGCCCGCTGTGGAAGCAGGTGACGAACGTGTGGGTCAAGATGTTCCGGCTGGCCCTGCCACTTCCGCCCACCCCGGCGGACACGCCGGCCGTGCTCATCGAGCGTCGGAAGGTGACACCGGCGGCCTGAGCCGGGGTACCTTCGTGGACACCACTGACGAAGGGAGCGACTCCGATGGGCGACTTCGAGCGCAACAAGGACCAGGTCCAGGCAGGTGTCCAGGCGGGGGCGTCACTCGTCGGCCGGATCGCCGTCATCATCACCGACGCGGTGGGATCCATCGCCAAGGAGATCGGCGACTTCGTCACCGACGGGATCGAGATGCGGGAGGCCGCCCGTGCCGCACGACTCGATGAGCGCAGGCGGTCACCGATGATCGATCTGGACGGCATCGAGGACGGCGAACTGCAGGGATGAGTCCCCAGGTGACCCGATGACCGTGGCCGGTGGGCTCCCCCACCGGCCACGGTGGCAGGATCGCGTGACGTGACGATCATCGCCGCCGCGGACGGCTCCGCTCTCGGAAACCCCGGCCCTGCCGGATGGGCCTGGTACATCGACGAGTCCCGATGGCGCTGCGGCGGATGGGCCAGGGGCACGAACAACCAGGGTGAACTCACCGCCGTCCTGGACCTCCTCCGCCAGACCGCGCACTCCCCCGAGCCGCTCCACATCCTGTGCGACTCGCAGTACGTCATCAACTCGGTGACCAAGTGGATGGCCGGGTGGAAGCGCAAGGGGTGGAAGAAGGCCGACGGGAAGCCGGTTCTCAACGTCCAGGTCATGAAGGCGCTCGACGAGGCCATGGCCGGCCGCGAGGTCACCTTCGAGTGGGTCAAGGGACACGCCGGGCACGAGCTCAACGAGAAGGCGGACATACTGGCCAACGGCGCTGCCAAGGCCTACGCGGCGCGGCGGGTGCCCGGAGCCGGCCCCGGATTCCCGGGAGCCCGGTCGGTCGGCGCGGGTGACGACCCGGCCGTGCCCCCCGC
>NZ_JAALDW010000520.1:987-5187 GCF_014145055.1 Dietzia sp. DQ11-38-2 | reverse complement strand
CTCTCACTCCGGCGCCCGGCCGAGGCCGGAGGAGCACTGTCCTCCGTCCGCGAACTCGAGGACGCACTGGACGCCATCGCCCGCGGCGAGGAGACCGATGCCGCGGGACTCGCGGACGCGCTGGCCGACCCGGGCCCCGAGGGCGACTACAGCCCAGACGGCCTGGCCCGCATCACCGGGCTCTCGCGGATCATCGCCGGGCTTCGAGCGCGGTCATCCGCTCCCCCTGCCAGACTCGTCGCCGCCGCGGAACAGGCGCTGGGTCTGGACGCCGAGGTGCGCCTCCGGGAGCGCACCGGCGGGGGAGAGGCACGAGAGCAGCTCGATGAGCTGCAGGAGGTGGCCGCGGGATTCGGGGCCGACCGCGGTCAGGGTCTGGACGCCTTCCTGGCACACCTCGATCTGGCACGCACGGTGGACGGCGGGCTCGCACGGGGCGAGGTCGCCTCCGTTCCGGGACGGGTACAGATCCTCACCGTGCACTCGGCCAAGGGGTTGGAATGGGAGATCGTCGCCGTGCCCCACCTGTCCGTGGGGATATTCCCCTCCGACCGCGCGCCCCAGACCTCGGTTCGAGCGGCCACCCACCTGCCCGAGTACCTCCGCGGGGACCGCGAGGGCGAGGACAACCCCGGAGGCGTGCCGGTGCCCCGGTTCGACGGAATCGGGGACCGCAAACGACTGGAGGCCACGCTCAAGGCCCACATCGACCGCGTCAAGAAGCGGTCGCTCGACGAGGACCGACGCCTGTTCTACGTGGCCGTCACCCGGGCGGAACACTCCCTTCTGCTCTCGGCCTCCCACTGGCACGGCAGTGGCTCCACACCCCGTGGCCCGTCGGAGTTACTCGACGAGGTCCTCGAGTTCTGCCGGGGACCCGAATCCCTCGGGATGGTGGACCCTCTCGTCGTCACGCCGTCGGCCACCAACCCGGCCACCGCGACGGTGGTCGAGGCCACCTGGCCACGTGCGTCGGTGAACGATCGCAGGACGGCGGCGGACGCGGTGTCGCAGGCCCGTCCCGTGGATCCCGAGGTCGACCCGGCTCCCGACCACGGACCCGCCCGGCTCTGGCACCTCACTGCGGCGCCGCTGCTCGCGGATGCGCGCCGGGCCGCCGACCAGAGCGACAGAGTGGTCCTACCGCGCCGGTTGACGGCGGGGGAGGTCGTGGCCATGGCGACCGATCCGGATGCGTACGCCGACCGGCTGCGCCGACCGGTGCCGTTCCGGCCCGACCGTTTCGCCCGCCGGGGAACGCGGTTCCACCAGTGGGTGGAGCACCGATTCGGAGCCACCCACCTGCTCGACATCGACGACCTCCCCGGAGCAGGGGACCACGGGGCGGTCGACGGCGTGTCGGAGGCGGACCTCGCGGCGCTGAAGAGGGCGTTCGAGGCGTCGAGGTGGTCACGGCTGACCCCCGAGGCAGTGGAGGTGCCCTTCGAGGTGGGCCTCGGGGGTCACCTGCTGCGCGGCCGGATGGACGCGGTGTTCGCGGACGGGGACGAGTGGATCGTCGTGGACTGGAAAACCGGGCGGGTGCCGGGTCCGGGAGAGATGCCGGCCGTCTCGCTCCAGTTGGCGGTCTACCGTTACGCCTGGGCCAGGATCGTCTCGGCCAGGCTCGGTCGACCGGTCGAGCTCGACAGGGTCCGGGCCGCCTTCCACTACGTCCGCGTCGGGAGGACCGTTGAACCGGACGCTCTGCCCGATGCGGAGGAACTGCGGCAACTGCTGTCCACCGGCCCCGGGAGAGGGCGGTTGTTGTCCGACAGGGGCCGATAGGCCACGATGGTCCGGGTGACCCCGATGAACGACGGTGGTCTCGTCCCGGAACGGAGCTGCTGATGGTGAGGAAGCGCCCACTCGCGTCCCGTTCCCGCAGCAGCGACCCACTGGACGAGAGCCCCGACCACATCCTCGTGGGCGTGGTGAGCATCCCCGCCAATGCCGAGAGCCCCTGGCGACTGATCGGCAAGCGCGTGCTGATGGCCGTGCTCACGCTGACGTTGGCGGCACTCGTGGTGTACTTCGATCAGGAGGGGTACGAGGGCGGCGGAGGCGCCGACGGCAGGATCACGGTCGTCGACGCCTTCTACTACGCCACGGTCTCCCTCTCGACAACGGGCTACGGAGACATTTCCCCGATCACCCAGCAGGCGCGGCTGCTCAACGCCATCCTGATCACGCCGCTGCGCGTGCTCTTCCTGATCCTGCTCGTCGGTACCACCCTGTCGGTGCTCACCGAGCAGTCCCGTCAGGCCCTCAGGATCCAGCGCTGGAGGAACCTCGTGCGTAACCACACCGTCGTCGTCGGCTACGGAACCAAGGGCAGGTCCGCCGTCGCGGCGATGCTCGCCGACGACACCGCTCCCGACGACATCGTCGTCGTCGACACCGACCCCCAGGCGCTCAAGTCGGCGGCCGCGCGCGGTCTGGTCACGGTCCAGGGCTCGGCCACCCGGTCGGACGTCCTCAAGCTCGCGGGCGTGACGCGCGCCGCGTCCGTGGTGGTGGCGACCAACTCCGATGACACGGCGGTGCTGGTCACGCTGACCGCCCGAGAGCTCGCACCCAACGCGAAGATCGTCGCCACCGTCCGCGAGTCCGACAACAAGCATCTGCTGAAACAGTCCGGTGCCGACTCCGTGGTGGTCTCCGCCGAGACGGCTGGCCGGCTGCTCGGACTGGCGACCATCACCCCGACCGTCGTGGGGATGATGGAGGACCTGCTGACGCCGGACGAGGGTTTCTCCATCGCCGAACGACGGGTCGAGGAGTCCGAGGTCGGCGGGTCCCCGCGACACCTCGCCGAACTCGTTCTGGGGGTCGTCCGCAAGGGCCAGTTGATCAAGGTCAACGAACCGCAGGCCGATGCGCTGGAGACCGGCGACCGCCTGCTCTACATCAGGATGGTCGCAAGCTGATTCCGGCACCGGGGCGGTCGGCCCGGGTGACCCGGGCCGGCGGGAAGGTCTCCGGATACGCTGACCGCCTCCCATGATCCGCGAGAAGGAACCCGACCATGCCGCTGGACTTCAGCCTCGACTCCGACCCCGTCCTGTCCGTCGCCGCCCCCGACCGGGCCGCGCACCTGCGCCAGGACGCCGACGGTCTGGCGCGGGGGTGGGCCACCGCGCGGGTGGTGCGGATCGATCGCCGTGATCGGTTCGCCACCGATCCCGTGGCGGGTGGCCGTCGACGCCTCCGGCTGGAGCCCGCGATGGACCACGCGGACCGGATGCCCGAGACCGCGGTGTTCCTCGGGCTCACGGAGGAGGGTCGCCACCTCTGGGCGATGCCGGAGGATGAGCTCCCCGACGATCCGTCGGTGACGACCCTCCGGTCGTCCGGAGCGGACCTCGTGGACGGAGACGGGGCGCTGGCATCACAGGCCCTCGCGCTGCTCGGGTGGCACCGGGACACCGTGCGGGGCCGGGGACCGCAGCACCATCCGCGCCGAGTGGACGCGGGCTGGGCGATCGAGGACCCCTTCCACGGCGGGCCCGAGTACCCCCGCACGGACCCGGCCGTGATCTGCCTGGTCCACGACGGGGGCCGTCGGGTACTCCTCGCCCGCCAGCCGGTCTGGCCGACGGGGATGTACTCCCACGTCGCGGGATTCGTGGAGGCGGGGGAGTCGCTGGAGGGATGCGTGGTTCGCGAGGTGCAGGAAGAGGTCGGCGTGGCCGTGGACCGCGTCCGCTACCTCGGCAGTCAACCCTGGCCGTTCCCGCGCTCGCTGATGGTGGGATTCCACGCCATCGGCGACCCGGACGCGCCGATCGTCCTCGAGGACGAGGAGATCAGCGAGGCCGCCTGGTTCGACGTCGACGACGTCCGCGCAGCGCTCGACGGCCGGGGCACGCTGAGGGTGGCGCCGCCGGTGTCGATCGCCCACGTGATGCTCCGGTCGTGGGCGGCGGCGGTGGACGGCGGGTGAGGTGCCCGGCGGGTCAGGCGCCCGCGAGCTCGGCGAGCTTGGCCCTGACCTGAGAGGCCGGGGGGTTGGTGGCGGTGGTGCCGTCCGAGTACAGGGCGGTGGGGACGACGCGGTTGCCCCCGTTGACGCTCTCCACGAACGCCGCGGCGTCGGGGTCGGCGTCGACGTCGATCTCGACGTACCCGATCGCCTTCTCGTCCAGCAGCTTCTTGAGTCGGGTGCAGAAGGGGCACCAGGAGGTGGTGTAGAGGGTC
>NZ_JAALDW010000520.1:0-953 GCF_014145055.1 Dietzia sp. DQ11-38-2 | reverse complement strand
CCGTGAGATCGCTGTCGTTCCTCGGTTCGCTCATGACGGGGTTCAACGTCCGACGACGGTGGAATCTTCCCGGGGCAGGCCCGAGGCGCCGGTGTCGGGGCAGGATGCCACCATGGGGGCGTGGAAGACGTGCGACGTGACAGGGAGTCGGCCCTCGACGGACTGGACCCCCAGCAGCGGCGGGCCGTCCTGGCCCCCCGCGGCCCCGTCTGCATCCTCGCCGGCGCGGGCACCGGCAAGACGCGCACCATCACCCGCCGCATCGCCCACCTGGTGACCACCGGTCACGTGCGGGGGGACCAGGTCCTCGCCGTCACCTTCACCGCCCGTGCGGCGGGCGAACTACGCATGCGGCTCGCCGGACTGGGCGTCGCGGAGGCCGGGACGGGCCCGGTCCAGGCGAGGACCTTCCACTCGGCGGCGCTGCGCAATCTGTCCTACTTCTGGCCCCGGGTCTACGGAGAGGAGCCCTGGCAGCTGCTCGACGGGCAGTTCCGGGCGGTCGCCCAGGCCGTCCGCCGGGTGGGGCTGGATCCCTCGACGGAGACGATCCGGGACGTCCTCACCGAGATCGGCTGGGCCAAGTCCAGTCTGCTCACCCCCGACACGTACGCCGAGCGTGCGATCGCGCTCGGGCGTGACCTCCCGGCCCCCGCCCCGGAGGTGGCGCGGGCGTTCCGCGCCTACGAGGACCTCAAGGTCTCGGGCCCGGTCCGCATGCTCGATTTCGACGACCTGCTGGGGCACATGGCGGACCTCGTGGAGGAGGTCCCGGCGATCGCCGAGGAGTTCCGGGACCGCTACCGGTGCTTCGTGGTGGACGAGTTCCAGGACGTCACCCCCGCCCAGCAGCGCCTGCTATCGGCCTGGCTGGGCCGACGCGACGACCTCACCGTGGTGGGTGACGTCAACCAGACCATCTACTCCTTCGCCGGCGCGGACCCGGACTACCT
>NZ_JAALDW010000519.1:0-1596 GCF_014145055.1 Dietzia sp. DQ11-38-2 | reverse complement strand
GGCGGCCCCGTCCTCGGACGGGATCGGTCCCTGGGGCGCGGCGCCGACGACCTCCGCCATCCGCTCGCCCGCTCCCACCGCGGCCGCGATCCCCTCCGGGCCGAGCACGTCGCCGTCCTGCCTGGTGACCACCAGCACGGCCGGCACGGATCCGGCGTCGGGGAACTCCTGCTGGATCTGGGAGACGAGGGCGGCCTCGGAAGTGTCCGGCAGCGTCTGGGGAGCCTCCGACGCCCCCTCGGACGAGGCCAGGGCGAACACGGCGCCGGAGACGAGCAGGACGGCCGCGAGGATCATCCACGCCGTGAGCTTCCCCGTCAGCACCCGCACCCAGCCTCCGGAGGTCGCGTGCGTCTCGCCCGCCGTACTCCGAGTCCTCATCGTCTCCCTCGCCCTCACGCGTTGTATTCGGAGAGGAACGCCTCGAGGATGGCGTTGACCTCGTCCGGCCGTTCCATGGTCGGCGAATGCCCCGCACCGGGGATCTCGTGGAACCTCGTGTCGGCGATGAGATCGGCTATCCGGCGCGACTTCTCGGGCGGCGTGGCGGCGTCCTCCGCGCCCACCACGACCAGCGTCGGGGCGATGATCCGGATGGCCTCGTCCTCGCACGGGTCGCGGTCCGCCACCGAGTTGATGGCCCGGACGAGGCCGGCGCGGTCAGTGCGCTCGAGGATCGCCATCCACTCGTCGACCCAGGGGGCCGAGAGGTTGCGGTCGGCGAGCATGATCGGGGCCACCCGTGACCGCAGGGGCCTGATGCCGGCGAGGCGGTACACCTTGGACAGTGTCTTGTACTTGCTGCGGTTGGCCGGCTCCTCCGCCGTGGCCGCGGAGTCGAGGAGCGTGAGCGAGTGCACGATCTCTGGGTTGCGGGCAGCGAGCCGCATCCCCACGAAGCCGCCCATGGACAGGCCGACGAAGTTGACCACGGGGATCTGCAGGTGTCGGAGGAGCTCGGAGACGTCCACGGTCAGCGTGTCCATGTCGTATCCGCCGAGCGCGCGGGGCGAGTCGCCCTGCCCACGGAAGTCGACGGCCACGCACCGGTACCTGTCCCGCAGGTGGGCGATCTGGTGCTGGAACATCCACCCCGAGAAGAGCAGACCATGGGCGAAGAACACCACGGGTGCGTCCTCCCGTCCGGCGGGGACGCCGGTGTCGGTGTAGGCGATGGTCGTGTGACCGCGCTGGAAAGTGGGCATCGTGGCTCTCCTGATAGTCGGACGGCCACCGTGTCCGGCCGCCACAGACGTACGTTACGGCGGCCGGCGCCACCTTTTCGTCACCTCGCGTTGATCGGCCGGCGGGTCACCCGTGGGCGGTCGGATGCCCGGTCACCTCAGGGTGATCAGACCCCGAGGGTCCTCCCCTCCCGCAGCCCGCTCCAGGTGCTGGTGCTCGTTGACGGCGATGCAGGTCATCCCGCCGCGACCCACGACGACCCGGGCCACTCCGGTGTTGACGGTCACCCGTTGGAGTCGGGTCCACAACCCCACCACGCCCTCCGGGTCGGCCAACAGGCCCGCGACCGCCAGCGAGATCGTCCCGGCCGAGCTCACCACCACCGTCGTGCGGCCCGATCCGGATCGGGCC
>NZ_JAALDW010000518.1:312-6532 GCF_014145055.1 Dietzia sp. DQ11-38-2 | reverse complement strand
CCCCCGCCGCGGCCATGACGTCCTTGGCGAAGGCCTTGGAGCCCTCGATCCGGGCGGCCTCGGCCGAGGGACCGAACACCGGGACGCCGGCCGCGCGGAGGGCATCGGCCACCCCCGCCACCAGCGGCACCTCGGGGCCGATGACGACCAGGTCCACCTCGAGCCGCCGTGCCAACGCGGAGACCGTCGAGGGATCCGTCACCGACGCGTCGTGACACGTGGCCTGCACCATGCCGGGGTTGCCCGGCGCGGCGTGGAGCTCCGTCACCGCGGGGTCCGCGGCGAGGGCGACGAGGATGGCGTGCTCACGGGCACCGGAACCGATCACGAGAATTCGCACAGCGACCACAGTAGTCGCGCCCCCCGGGCGACGTGACCCGGCACGGCCGGTGCGGGCGTCGTCGGGTGGACCTCAGCTCGGCAGGTCGGTCGCGATCCCGTCCGGCAACGTGGCCTCATCGCGGACCCGCAGCCCCTCCGCGGTGAGCATGTCCGTCATGCAGAGATCGAGCGTGCGCGCCGTCGCGTGGTCCGCCTCCGGGGTCCCCATCGGCTTGAGCCCGAACATCGCGTGCGAACAGAGGCCGTCGATCCCCGCCCACAGGACGCGCTGGTCCCTGATCCTCGTCCCCGGACGGAAGATCCCCGCCGTGATCCCGCGGTCGACGATCTGCTGCATGATCTCGGCGACGTCCGAGGCCGCGAACGCGACCGTCGGCGACTCCCCCAGAGTCTCGATCATCATCCGCGCCCAGGCGGGCTCCGCGACCGTGAACGCCACGATCGCGATCCCCGCGTTGCGGAGGTCCAGGTAGGCCGCGAGCCCCGGGGCCGACTCCGCGCCGGTGACCCCCGGGAGGGCGACACGCTCACCCATCGCGGCGAACCCGCGGGCCGAGACCTCCTCGACCAACTGCTGCCGGTTGGTGAAGTGCCGGTAGGCGGCGGTGGCCGACACCCCGATGACCGGCGCGATCTCCCGCAGCACGATCACCTTCTCCCCCGAGGACCTCGCCCGCGTGGTGGCCTCGTGGATGATCGCGTTCCGCAGGTCACCGTGGTGGTAGGACTTCTTCTTGACGGTGTCGTCTGCCGTCGGTGCCGTTGCCTCGATCATCTGCCGTCCCTCCGCCATCCTCTAAGGACCGTTCGCCGCTCGTTGTCCGGGTGGCGTACCCCTCATTACACCACGAGCCACCGCGCATCAGCGGCAACCGGCCGCCCCGGGTACGTAGGCTGGGAGCATGTCGACCGTTTTCAGCAAGATCATCTCCGGTGAGCTGCCGGGCAGGTTCGTCTGGGAGGACCCCGAGGTGGTCGCCTTCCTCACGATCGCGCCCGTCGCGGCCGGCCACACCCTCATCGTCCCGCGAGAGGAGATCGACCGCTGGACCGACCTCGACCCCCGGCTGTGGGCGCGGCTCAACGAGGTCGCCCAGGCGGTCGGCGAGGCCGTCGTCGAAGGTTTCGGGGCGTCACGGGCCGGTTACCTGATCGCGGGGTTCGAGGTCCCACACACCCACATCCACGTCTTCCCCGCCGACGACATGTCCGGCTTCGACCTGTCCCGCGCGGACCCCGACGCCCCCGCGGAGGAGTCGGACGCGGCGGCCGCGACGATCCGTCGCGCTCTGCGGCAGCTCGGCCACGACGAGTTCGTGCCCGGGGACTGACCGGCCCACCCCGACTCGCCGCCCCGGTGGTCGGGTCGGGCGGGTGACCGGCTCAGTGCCCGAGCGCGCGCGTCACCTCGCCCATGTCCTGGTAGTCGCACCATTCGCTGACCAGGCCGTCACGCAGCGTGAAGAACGCGCCGACGGCGAGTGTGATGGGTGTGCCCCCGATCGTGAGGAACGTGGTCCTGCTCACCGCGGCCGTGTCCCCCGACGACAGCACCCGGCGGATCTCCACCCGGACGTCGGTGGAGACCTCCTCGTTGAACTCGATCAGCTGGGCCAGCCCGTCGCGGCCGCGCACCACCTGGGTGCCCTCGATCCGCAACTCGAGGTCGGGCGTGCACAGCGAGGTCGCTGTGTCCACGTCACCACGGAACGTGGCCTCCACGAGCCCCCTGGCCACCTCTCCGGAGCCGCCGCGCCGTTCGTCCTGGTCCATCGGACCGCCCCCGTCCACCGTCTACTCCGAGATCGTGTTCAGAGTACGTAGGTCCTTGTAGTCCTCCCAGCGGGTCACCACACCGCCCTCCACCTCGACGAACGACAGGGCCGGGATCTCCACGCCCCCCTCGGGCAGCGTGTAGGTCTCCAGCCGCTTGAGCGCGACGATCCCCGGTTCCGCCACCGCCGACAGGACGGCCACGTCGAGGAACCCGGACAGACGCGCGAGATCCTCGATGATGTCACGCAGGCCGTCGTGCCCCTCGTAGAGACGGAGGTGGCCGCCGTTGGTGTAGACGATCGACGGCGAGGAGAGCGCCAGCGCGGCGTCCACGTCACATGAGGTGACGGCGCGCATCCACGCCTCGGCGATCCGCCGGGTGGACTCAGCGTCGACGCCCCCGTCCACGTCTCCGGAGCCCTCGCCGTCGCTGAACACCTGCCACATCCTACCCAGAAACCTGAGAAAACTAAACGTATACCGCGCGCGCGTGGCGTGCACTCCCGGCTCCACCGGGCGGCGGGTGAGAGCTGGAGACGAGACTTGAACTCGCAACCGCCCGATTACAAGTCGGGTGCGCTACCAATTGCGCCACTCCAGCACGGCTCCGGCACGGCCGGGGTCCGGCTCACATCCTAACCGGATCCCGGGCCGCGCTCTCGACCGCCGCGGTCTTGACTACGGTGTCCACGTGGAGATCCGCGACGCACCTGCCCCGTTCACCCGCCCCCTGGCGTGGCTGGGTCTGCGCAAGTCCACGATGGACCTGGCGGTCGAGCCGCCCCTGTCACCGATGGCGCCGGTCGACCTGGACGACGACGGCGCCGTCACCGACGTCCTGAACCTGGCCCTGGAGATCGCCGGCATCCTCCTCTCCTCCGGGGAGGGCGCGGCGGACACCGTCGCCCAGGGGGAATCGGTCGCGGCGGCGTTCGGCCTGCCGGGCGCCACCGTCGAGGTCACCTTCACCTCGTTGACCATCGGCGTGAACCGCCGACGTGGTCGCCCGCCGATCTCCGTCATCCGGGTGGTCAACTACCGCACGATCGACATGACCCGGGTGACCCGTGTCGCCCGGCTCATCGACCTCATCGTGCGGCGCCAACTGACCGTCGAGCAGGCCACGGCGGAGGTCGAGCAGATCATCGCCTCCCCGCACCCCCACTCGTTCCGGGTCGCGGTCCTGGGGTGGGCGATGCTCGGTTGCGCGGTCGTCATCCAACTGGGTGGCAGCCCGCTCGCCGGACTCCTGTCCATGGTGTCGACGTTCGCGCTGATGTACGCCAACCGCTATCTGGACGGCCACCGCCTCCCGAAGTTCTTCCAGCAGATCGTCGGGGGGTTCATCGCGGCCGCCTGGGCGCTGTTGGCCTACGTGTTCCTGAGCGACAACTTCGTGGACATCCAGCCATCCACACTCGTCGCCGCGGGAATCATCGTGCTCCTCGCGGGGCTCACGCTCGTCGGCGCGATCGAGGACGCCATCACCGGGTTCCCCGTGACGTCGGCCGGCCGCGGCGTGGAGACGATGATCCTCACCGGCGGGGTTCTCGGCGGCATCACGATCGCCCTGGCGGTGTTCGCGCGACTGGGCATGTCCCCGCCCCCCATCGACCCGACCATCTCCGGCAACGCGCCCCTGTATCTCGCCGTCTTCGCGGCGGGGGTCGGGGCCGCCGGCTTCGCGGTGGCCAGTTACGCCACCGTGCGTGCGACGTGGCTCGCCGCGGCGGTCGGGGCGATCGGGATGGTCATCTTCCAGGTGGTCACGACGACCGGGCTGGGCGTGGTGGTGGGTTCCGCGCTCGCGGCCTGTGCGATGGGGTTGTTCGGCGGCATCCTCGCCCGTATCGCGACCGTCCCGCCACTGATCGTGACCATCGCGGGGATCACACCACTCCTGCCCGGGCTGTCCGTCTATCGGGGACTGTCGGCCCTCACCAGTGACCAGACCGGTATCGGTGTGGGACTGATGTTCCAGGCCCTGGCGATCGCGGTGGCCCTGGCGGCCGGCATCGTGTTCGGCGAATGGGTCACGCGTAATCTGCGCAGGTCCGCCGCCGCCGACCAGTGACGTAAGATGACGTCGGACGCCTGAGCCCACACGGGCCCTGCGTCCCATACCGACCACGGGAGGACACACATGGCATCCGCCGCAGCGGCCAGCAAGGAGCCCGAGCTCGACGTCGACCTCGAGCCCGTCGCCGACGAGACCGCATATCAGGCCCAGAGGATCGTGGCCTCGTACGCCGCAGACGCCGACGAGTGCCTGATGCTGCTCGAGATGCTCGGGATCGGCCCCGAGAAGGTCGACCCTGCCGACGTCGACTAGCCGCATCACAGCGATCACGGAAGGGACGGGGATGACGCGCGCGACCGAGCAGACGCCGCCGGACGCCGGTGCGGACTTCGTCGTCGTCGCCAATCGGCTACCCGTCGACCTCGTCCGTGACAAGGACGGCCGGGAACACTGGAAGGCCAGCCCCGGTGGGCTGGTGACGGCCCTGGAGTCCATCCTCAAGGCCAACCACGGCGCCTGGGTGGGTTGGCCCGGCGTGGCGGACGCCGCCCCCGAGCCCTTCGACGCCGACGGCATCCGGCTGCACTCGGTCACGCTGTCCGCCGAGGATGTCGGGCTCTACTACGAGGGGTTCTCCAACGGCACGCTGTGGCCGCTGTTCCACGACGTGGTGGTCCCCCCCGAGTACCACCGCGAATGGTGGAACGCCTACGTCGCGATCAACCGCCGGTTCGCCGAGGCCACCGCCGCGGCCGCCGCCACCGACGCCACGGTCTGGGTGCAGGACTACCAACTCCTGCTGGTCCCCCGCCTGTTACGTGAGATGCGTCCCGACCTGACCATCGGGTTCTTCCTCCACATCCCGTTCCCCCCCGTCGAGTTGTTCATGCAGCTGCCGTGGCGCTCGGAGATCGTCGAGGGGATGCTCGGGGCCGACCTGGTGGGCTTCCACCTGCCCGGGGGCGCTGACAACTTCCGGATCCTCGCCCACCGGCTCGGCGGCCACCCCTCGGTGCGGTTGCGCTCCACCCGGGGGCGGGCGTCCGAGATCCGGGTGGACGACCGGAGGGTCCGGGTGGGAGCGTTCCCCATCTCGATCGACTCGGCTTCCATCGACGCGGCCGCCCGCGACCGCGGCACCCGCGCCCGCGCGGAACGCCTGCGCACCGAACTCGGCTCCCCCGAGATCCTGCTTCTGGGTGTCGACCGCCTCGACTACACCAAGGGGATCGACGTCCGGCTCCGCGCCCTGGAGGAGTTGTTCGAGGAGGGGCGGCTCGAGACCGCCGACGTCACCCTGCTCCAGCTCGCCACCCCGAGCCGCGAGAGGGTCGAGCAGTACCAGATCATGCGCTCGCGGATCGAGGAGTCCGTGGGACGGATCAACGGTAGTTTCGGCGAGATCGGGCACCCCGTGGTGACTTACATCCACCGCCCCGTCCCCAAGTCCGAACTCACGGCCTTCTACGTGGCCGCCGACGTCATGCTTGTCACTCCCGTGCGCGACGGGATGAACCTTGTGGCCAAGGAGTATGTGGCATCCTGCACCGACGGCGAGGGCTCTCTCGTGTTGAGCGAGTTCGCCGGCGCCGCCGCCGAACTCCGGCAGGCGTACCTGTGCAATCCGCATGACCTGGAGGGGGTCAAGGACGCCATCATGGCGGCCGTCACCGAGGCGGAGGACGACCGTCGTCGACGGATGCGGGCGCTGCGCCGTCAGGTGCTGGGCAACGACGTCCACGCGTGGGCACGACGGTTCTTCGAGACGTTGGACGCCACCTCCGACGAGTGAGTCGACGGTTCCGGGCCCCCGGCCCGGCCGTCTTTAGAGTGCTTCCAGCTCCCCGAGCCTCCACGTGTCGTCGACCCGCACCATCGACACGGTGAGCCGGGAAGCCGAGCTCGCCGCCTCGGGCGCGTCCTTCGTCGACACCATCCGGTTGAGCATGAGCAGAACCGTGACGTTATCGGCGTCCACGACCTCCTGCGGCGCGGCGGCAGCCACCGTCGCGTAGACGCTGGCCTCCTGCTGTTTGGCAGCGGAGGCGACGGTGGGCATGGATTGCTCCACGAACTCCGACA
>NZ_JAALDW010000518.1:0-289 GCF_014145055.1 Dietzia sp. DQ11-38-2 | reverse complement strand
TGGGGAGCCGATCCCGGACCGCAGCGAGTTCCGAATCGACCGTCCGGTGATCGTAGGTGAACATCTGGGTCACGATCTCGCGCGCCGCGTCCGTCGCGGAGGCGGGCGCGTCCGCGACCCGCTGCTCGGTCGCCGCATCTCCCCTGGCCTCGACGTACTGCCAGGAGGTCAGACCGGTGACGACGACGAGGACGGCGGACGCCGCGGCCAGGACCACGGTGAGCCTGCGTCGACGCGACGAATCGAGCGGCTCCCGGGTGGGCCCCGGCGTCGCGCGCGCCCGCTCGGT
>NZ_JAALDW010000054.1:0-2411 GCF_014145055.1 Dietzia sp. DQ11-38-2 | reverse complement strand
AGAGGCGGGGTCACCGGGTCAGTGACCCGCGACCGCGTCGCGCAGCCGTGAGAACAACCCGCCCCGGCGGGCGGTGTCCTCGTTGACGATCTCGGCCGAGTCGCCACCGAGTCGGCGCAGCTGCTCCACGAGGTCCCGCCGCTTGCGGTCCAGCTTGTCCGGGATCACGACCTCCATGTGGACCGTGAGGTCACCGGCACCGCCGCCCCGGACACGTGGCATCCCGCGGCCGGACAGGGTGACCGTGTGCCCGGGCTGGGTGCCGGGCGGGATGTCGATCTCCAGGTCGTCTCCGACGACGGTCTCCAGATCCACCCGGCCGCCGAGGATGGCGTCCACGACCGGGACGCGGACCGTGCAGTGCAGGTCCTCGCCGTCGCGGACGAACACCGGGTGGGTGCGCTCGTTGACCTCGATGTAGAGGTCCCCGGCGGGGCCCCCTCCGGGGCCGACCTCACCCTGACCGGACAGCCGGATCCGCATCCCGCCGCCGACACCCGCCGGGATCTTGGCCGACACGGTGCGGCGCTTGCGGACGCGGCCCTGGCCGGTGCAGTCGCCGCACGGATCGGTGATGATCTCACCGGTCCCCGCGCAGGTGGGGCACGGTCGGCTGGTCATGATGTTGCCCAACAGGGAGCGCTGGACGGACTGGATCTCACCCTGGCCCTGGCACATCCCGCACCTGGCGGGCGGCGCGTCGGTCGCGGAGCCCTTGCCGTGGCAGGTCTCGCAGAGGACGGCCGTGTCGACCTGGATCTCCTTGGTGACGCCGGTCGCGCACTCCGCCAGGGACAGGTTCACACGGATCAGCGCGTCCGACCCCGGCTGCACACGGCTCCTGGGGCCACGTCCGCCGCCACCGCCGCCGCCGCCGAAGAACGCCTCGAACACGTCGCCGAGCCCCCCGCCGGCGCCGAAACCCCCGCCACCGAAGCCGCCACCGAATCCGCCACCGGGAGACGAGTCCAGAGGATCGCCGCCCATGTCCACGACGCGGCGCTTCTCGGGATCGGTGAGCACCTCGTAGATCGCCGTGATCTCGCTGAACCGCTCACGCGCCTCGTCCGACGGGTTGACATCGGGGTGCAACTCGCGGGCGAGCTTGCGGTAGGCGCGCTTGATCTCGGACTCCGAGGCACCTCGATCGACCCCGAGGGTCCCGTAGTAGTCGCGTGACACGTGTCGCCTTTCGTCATGTGGATCAGGTCGGTGGGACGCCGGTCCCGGGTGAGGCTACGGGCGTCAGCGCCCGGACAGGATCTCGCCCACGTAGTGGGCAACAGCGGCGACCGAGGCGATTGTTCCCGGGTAGTCCATCCTGGTGGGCCCGAGCACCCCCATCCCGCCCAGCATCTGGCGCCCGGAACCGTACACGGAGGACACCACGGACGCCCCGCGGATCTCCGCCGACCGGGTCTCCTCGCCGATCTGGACGGTGACCCCGCCGGGGCCCCCCATCCCCACGGACTGCGCCGCCGAGAGCAACCGGAGGATCACGACCTGCTCCTCCAACGCCTCCAGGACGGATCTCAGGGAACCGTCGAAATCGGCCGCGCTGCGGGTGAGGTTGGCGGTACCGCCCAGGACGATGCGGTCGTCGGGCTGCTCCACCAGGGTCTCCACCAGCACCGTCACGCACCTCTCCGCGGCGTCGCGGTACTCCGGCCGCGCGCGCTCGGGGGTGGCCGCCAGCGCCTCGGAGGCGTCGCTGAGCCTCTTGTCCGCCACCGCCTCCGAGAGGAGCGCCCGGAGTTCGGCCAGGTGATCGTCCGTCAGCTCCGCGGCGAGGTCGACGGTCCGCTGGTCCACCCTGCCGGTGTCGGTGATCAGCACCAACAGCAGGCGGGTGGGTGCCAGGCTCACCACCTCGAGATGACGCACGGTGGAGCGCCCCAGCACCGGGTACTGGACGACGGCGACCTGGCGGGTGAGCTGCGACAGCAGCCGCACGGCCCGCCGGAGGACGTCGTCGAGGTCGACGGCACCCTCGAGGAACGCCTGGATGGCCTTACGCTGCGCCCGCGAGAGCGGCGTGATCTCCTCGATCGAGTCGACGAAATGTCGGTAGCCCTTCTCCGTGGGGATCCGTCCGGAACTCGTGTGGGGTTGGACGATGAAGCCCTCCGCCTCGAGCACAGCCATATCGTTGCGGATCGTCGCGCTCGAGACCCCCAGGGAATGGCGGTCGACCAGGGACTTGGAGCCGACGGGCTCGTGCGAGGCGATGTAGTCGGAGACGATCGCGCGCAGGACCTCGGTCCTACGATCGGCCGTACTCGACATCGGTTCCCCTTCTCACTGGCTGCGTACGGACGATTCTAATCCAGCGCGTCAGAGGAGGACGTCGCGCACGACACCGTCCGCCAGCAGCCTGCCCGAGTCGGTCAACGCGTACCCGCCGTCGTCGG
>NZ_JAALDW010000517.1:0-10781 GCF_014145055.1 Dietzia sp. DQ11-38-2 | reverse complement strand
GACCTCCAGGGCGGCGGCCACCGCGAGGACCTCCGCCCCGGAGACCCCGTCCGCGGTCGCGATCTCGACGACGACGGGACGATTGCGGGTGAGGGTGCCGGTCTTGTCCAGGGCGATTCCGCGGATGCGGCCGAGGGCCTCCAGAGCGGCGCCGCCCTTGACCAGCACACCGAACCGGCTGGCCGCACCCACGGCGGCGTACACGGTGACGGGCACAGAGATCGCCAGGGCGCAGGGCGAGGCCGCCACCAGGACGACGAGGGCCCGTTCGATCCACACCTGCGGGTCGCCGAACAGGCTCCCCACCACCGCGATCAGCGCGGCGGCCACGAGGATGCCCGGGACCAGGGGCCTGGCGACGGTGTCGGCCAGCCGCTGGGCCTGGCCCCTGCGTGACTGTTCCGCCTCGACGATCTGGACGATCCTCGCCAGCGAGTTCTCCCGCGCCTCCGCGGTGACCGTGACCTCCAGGGCGCCGCTGCCGTTGATCGACCCCGCGTACACCTCGTCCCCCGGACCGGCCTCGACCGGGACCGATTCGCCGGTGATCGCCGAGTTGTCCAGGGCGGTGCGGCCGACGCGGATCGTGCCGTCGGTGGCGATCCGCTCGCCCGGTCGGACGATCATCACCTCGCCCAGACGGAGGTCGTCGGGCCCGACCCGCAGCTCGCGCCCGCCGCGGAGGACGGTGGCGGTCGACGGAACCAGCGACAACAGGGAGCGCAGGCCTCGGCGGGTGCGTGCGACCGAATACTCCTCGAGCCCCTCGCTGATGGCGAAGAGGAACGCCAGCAGGGCGGCCTCCTCGACCTCGCCGAGGATCACCGCGCCGGTGGCCGCGATGGTCATGAGCGTGCCCACGCCGATGCTGCCCCGCGCCAGGCGTCGGAGAGTCGACGGGACGAACGTGGAGCCCGCGACCAGGAGCGCGACCGCGTACAGCACGAACTCGGCCGGGTGGGGCCCGACGGTCCGGCCGAGGAGCAGTCCCGTCAGAAGCAGTGATCCGGCCGCGGCAGCGGCCCGGATCTCGGTGACCTGCCACAGGTGTTCCGGACCGCGGTTCTCACCGTCCCCGGCCGGAGGGTCATCGGGGCCGCACCCGCACGCGTCGCTCACGAGACGTGGTTGGGGCACAGCGCGACCGCCGACCCGGTCGCGGCGAGGAGCGTCTCGGCGGAGGCCAGCAACTCCATCAACTCGGGACGGGCGAGCGAATAGAACACCTGCCGGCCCTGCGGTCGCCCCTCCACGAGCCCGCAGTCCCGCAGGCACGCGACGTGGGCGGAGACCGTGGATTGCGCCAACCCGAGCTCGGCCACCAGGTCGGCGACCCGGGTCTCACCGCGCGCGAGCCGGCGGATGATCGCCAGCCGGGTTCCGTCGGACAGGCTGCGGAACAGCGCAACCCCGGCATCGATCGTCATTCGACGATGATAACGGGATTGAGCGATGTGTTCCAGGCTCGGCGCCGGCGTCGGCCCGGCCTCTAGGAATTGGCGATCGCGAGCACCGCCCAGACGGGGAGCCAGAGCCCGAAGCTCAGGATGGTCAGGATCAGGTGCAGCGGGTGGTTGACCCGCCTGCCGCCGCCGTGGGTGACGAACACCGTCTGCTGCATCGGGTACGGGTGGGGCATGATTCCCTGCGCCGGCATTCCGTAAGCCGTGTACTGCTGGAACCGGGCGGGGTCGCCGAACCCCTGCCCGGCCGTCGGCGACGCCAGATGATGGGGCACGAATTCGGTGCCCTGCCGGTACGGCGCCGCGGGGGTCATTCCGTAGGGCAGACCACCGTCGTGGGCGAGCCGTTCGACGTTCTCCGAGGCCGGGACGGTCGGACACTGGTCGGTCGCCGGCACAGGGGGATACAGCTCGGTGGGCGGCACAGGGGGGAACTGCTCGGTCGGAAACCGCTCTGTCGGGTAGCGCTCGGGAGGGAAGTGCTCCCCTGGGTACCGCTCCACGGGGGCGAATTGAGTCGTGGTCGCCGTGGTGTGGTCCCACCCGGCGTCCGAGGAGTCGTCGGAGCGGGAGGGGGTCTGCTCGTTCATGGCGGCTCGATTCACGATGTGCGGGGCCGGTGACCCGGCCGGTTTCGCCGGTCACCCTAATCGCGGGCACGGCCTGGTCACATCGGGCTGCGCTGCGAATCCGGGGATAAATGGGGGGTCCCCCGCAGTGCGCGCGACCGGATGGTCGGGGTCTACCCCGAGGAGCCCTCGCCCCTCCTGCGCCTGCCGACGAGGAACCAGAGCAGCAGCAGGAGCGCGGCGAGCACCAGCAGCGCCGCACCTGCTCCCAGGGGACGAACAGGCGCGGTGGTGGCCTCGGGCGAGCCGCCCGAGGCGGTGACGTCGCCCACCGGGGGGACCGCGAACTCGCGCGCGGTCGTCTGCTTCTCGGTCCCGCTCGCCAGATCGACGGTCGCCGTCCACTCCCCGGAGGGGAGCGGGATGGCCTCGGAGACGGGGAAGCGGATCTCGGCGGTCTCACCGGGCGCGATGGTGGCGGGTTCCGACGCGAGGGGAGGGGTCGCCAGCCCGCCGGGTCCGTCGGTGAGATCGAGTGTCCCGGCCACATCCACCGCCCTGTGTCCCGTGTTGGACACCGTCGCGAGGAATGCGGCGACGCCGACCGCTGCCCAGACAGGCCGCAGATCGAGGATCTCGAATCCGGAATCGGGCGCGCCGCCGGCTCCGGTGGAGAGGTACACGCGGACCCCGACGCGCGAGATCTGGTCGAGGCCGGTCTCGCCCGCACCGGAGCCGCTCGAGGAGGACCCGGGCGACCCGAGCGAGCCCGACACCGCCGACCCCGACGAGCCCGTTCCTGTGCCCACCGCGTTCCCGCCCGGGGCCGCGGAGGTGTGGGATGCCCAGATCACCGCGTACTGCTCGGCATCGGGTGCCCCGGCGGGCACGGTGATCGTCGCGGTGACCATCGCCGACTGGCCGGGCAGCAGGTTCAGCACCGATCTGTCGAGGTGGATCCACCGGGTCAGCGCGTTCGACTCCCCGGGCGACTCGGGGAGGAACGACCCGCCCTGCACCGTGGCAGGCCCGGCGTAGACCTCGATCCTCTGCGGGGAGTCGGTGTGGTTGCCCACCTCGAGTCGACGAGTGGTCGACGCCCCAGCGCTGAGATGGTCCACGATGTACCGATGTGCCCTGGGGTCGTTCGACGGCGTCGGCGGAGCGCTCCTGAGTCCGATCGAGATCGTGCCCGGGCTCGCGCCGGGTGACGGTCTCTGATGCGCGAGGGCGGGTGTGGGCGAGGCGGCGGCGAGCACGACCGACGCGATCAGCACGGCGGCGAGGAACGCCACGAGACGCGGGGCGAGGTGCCCTCGGATGGTGACGGGCCTCATCGTCGTCGTCATAACGCCGAGGTGATCAACGCGCCGCGGCCGGGAGCGGAGGGGCCGGTGGAACCGAGGCCGGGCACTGCCCTGTCCACCCTGACCCGGGGCGTCCATCTCCACGATGCGGAGGGCACGACGATCCCGCTCACCGCGAGGGCGTCCCGCGGGGCGCCCACCGGCGTCCAGTCCGGCATCCGGTTGGTCACCGCTCCGGGTCCGGTGGGGGAGACGACCCTGTACGAGAGGGATGGTCCCCGAGCGAGACCGGTGGCGGCGACGGACGCGCTCCAGTCGCGGGATCCGCCCCCGCGGCTGTCGATGACCGCGGTGTCGGCGAGCGTCACCTCGGAGACGCCGCTGCCGACGGGGAGGGCCAGGCCACCCTCCGCGGCGACCGCGATGTGCAGGTCGCCGCTCGTCCCGTCGACCACCTCGAACATCAGGGTGGAGGTGTCCGCCGGGGCCGCGGACGACGGGGCAGCCGGTCCGACAGTGGACGCCACGACGACGACGGTGACGGCGGCGGCGGTGACGGCGAGGACCGCCGCCGCCCTCACGACCATCAGTGCGTCTCCGCGGGGCGCTCGTCGCCGCCCGAGGAGCGACGGCGCAGGAGGATGAGCGCCAGCGCCGTCGCCGCGAGGAGTCCCGCGATCAGTGCGCCCCACAGCCCGATCGACCACCCTCCGTCGCCGTTGCTCGTCTCTCCGACACCCTGGTCGGGGAAGGTGATCTCCGAGCTCATGGAGTGCTGCGCCCACCCGCTCTCGAGCTCCGCGGTGGCCTGCCACGGGCCGGCCGGGAACTCCACGCTGGACGGGATCACGAACATCACTTCGTCGCCGCCGCCGGGGGGGATCGTCAGCGTGCTGGCGGACACCGCCTGGGCGGTCAGGCCCCCCGGTCCGTCGCCCAGGGTCAGGGTCCCGGAGACGTCGACGGCCCTGCCGCCGGTGTTCTGCACCCGCACCGCGACCGCGGCGTTGCCCTCGGCATCGCGCTGCGGGGTGAGGCTCTCGATCTGGAAGTCCGACGGGGGACCGTTGCCCTCGCCGACGGACACATAGAGCCGCACCCCGACCCGCGACACCTGCTGGATCTGCTCCTCGCCCTCTGCGGCGGCGGGCCTGGTCGACACCCAGACCGCGCCGTACTGCTCGACCTCGGGCGCGTCCTCGGGGACGGTGATGGTCACGAGCACCTCGGCGGACTGGCCGTTGTCCAGCGTCACCTCGTCCGCGCTGAGTTCCACCCACGAGGAGAGCGGGTTGGTCTCTCCACGCGGCCGGGGGACAAAGGCGCCGTCCCGGATCTCGGCCGGCCCCGCGTAGACGTCGAGAGTCGCCGGGGCGCCGGTGTCGTTGGTCACCTGCACCCGGCGCGAGATCGACTCCCCGGGAGGGATGTTGTCGACGATGTAGGACCTCGCCCGCGGGTCGTCCACCCGGTCCGCGGGAATGTCCATCAGGGAGATCCGGATGGATCCCGTGGGATCGACCGGGCCGCCGTTCGGCTGGGCGTGGGCCCACTGTGCGGGCATGGCGATCAGGCCGAGCGGGACCACCATCATCAGGGCCACCATCAGCCGCGAAAGAGAACGCATCGGGATCAGCTCTCGACTCGTAGGGGGACGACATCGCAGTTACTGGACACGTGTCCAGTAACTGCGATGTGGCAGGGGTGACTCAGAGGGCGGACAGGGTCAGCGTGGCCTTGTACTGACCGATCGCCACCGTGCCCGAGAGGTCGACGGTCATCGCGTTGAGATTCGGGATCGTGGCGGTCTCCAGCGGTGCGGCGAGGGTCCGCTGGGTGCGGGTCATGATGAGCGTGTCGTCGTTCTTCAGGGGGATGTCCGCGGCCGCCCGGTTGGCCGTTCCTCCGAACACCAGCCCGAGGGCGGAGGACGGGGGGTGGTAGGTCGCCTTGGTGGCGGGGATGACCGCGGTGGCGTCCTGGGTGTGCACGAAGTCGGTGAGCGCCAGGTAGGCGTTCCATCCGTTCGTCGTGCCCCGGGTGTCGGTGATGCTGAACACGGTGAGGGAGCCCGAGGCCGACCCCCCGTTGGACGCCAGTCCGAGGGTGCTCACCGGCCCACCGGTGTTCACCGACAGGCCGCCGTTCTGGGCGGCCGTGACGGTGAAGTTCAGTTCCTGCTGATTCGCCTGGGCCGAGGCGGCGCCGGCGGCGGGGAGGGCGACGATCGTGGCCGCGCCGAGCGCGACCAGCACAGATTTACGCATGGGGGTTTCCTTAGGGAAGGGGATGGATCGGGCGATCCTGAGGTGTCTTCCGTCACAGTTATGAAGACGCTTTTAAAGTAGACACTTGGTCGCTGTCATGTCAAGTGTGGTGGCGCCGCGCGTGTCTGGACCTGACCGAGCCGCGTGCGACTGTGGCGGGACCGACTACGTCGGCTGCGACTGACCGCGGCGGCCGCGTTGCGGCGGACGGTGGACGGTTACGGCAGTCGGCCCGTCCGTCACGGTCACATGCACGGTCTCGCCGCCGAGGTCACCGAGGCACGTGGTGATGCTGTGGAAGAAGCCGTCGTGCGTGAAGGTCCGATATGGCGCCACGGAGAGGGAGAACTCGTCAGCAGGCATCGGCAGCGCCGTCTCCCCGAGGTCGCCGGTGGGTTCGCTCTGACGCAACCGGTCCGGTTCGACGGAGGCCCACAGGTCGTCGGGCCGCCGCGAGCAGGCCACGTCCGCGCACGGCCGGGCGGTTCCCGGTTGGCACGGCACATCTCACCGTCACAGCCCGGCGAGCATCTCCCGCATCCGGTCGATCTCCCGCTGCTGGGTGTCGATGATGGTCTGGGCCAGCTCGACCGCCTGCGGGTGGGTTCCGTCCTCCACCTGGTCCTGCGCCATGTCGATCGCGCCCTCGTGGTGGACGATCATCTGTTCCAGGAACAAGCGCGCGGCGTCGGTGCCCTCGGAGTCGACCAGCTCCTGCATCTCCTCCGGCGAGAGCATGCCGTCCATCATGCGCATCTCACCGGCGTCACCCATGTGATCACCCATGTGGTCACCTGCGCCGGGGCCGGCGTGCCCGTCGTGGTGCGCTCCGGGCTCGTCCCACTCCTCGAGCCACCGGTTGAGCTGCTCGATCTCCGGACCCTGAGCGGCCGTGATCTCCTCGGCCAGGGCTCGGACGTCGTCGGGGATGTCCTGCTTGGCCAGGATGATGTCGCTCATCTCGATGGCCTGTTCGTGGTGCGGGATCATCATCCGCGCGAACCGCACGTCGGCGGCGGAGTGCTCGCCGGAGGCCCCCTCCTCGGCCGTCGCGGGAGCGCCGTCCTCGGCGGTGGTGGTCGTGGCCGGCGTCGCGGCCGTCGTGTCGTCGCCGCCATCGGCACAGGCGGAGAGCGTGAGAACGGCCACGGCTGCGGCCGCGAGGAGGATCCTGCTGGTCATCGTCGAGGTCCTTTCGAACGGAGCCACGGGGCGCCCGGACTGATCGTGACCATCCTGCCCGTCGGACCCGACCGGCGGGATGGAGGTCACATGAAGGTTTGGTCAAGGCTGTCGTGGGGGCGGCGGATCCCCCGGTGGAGCGCGATGATGGGACCATGACCCACCCCCCTGTCGACCCCGGACAGGCCGGTGTTCCCGGTTCCGGCACGCGCCATCCCACGGGGTTGCGTGCCATGGTCGTCGACGACGAGCAGTCGCTCGCCGACCTGGTCGCCACCTACCTCCGGCGCGACGGATTCGAGGTCTCCGTGACCGGCGACGGGGTCCAGGCCGTCACGTTGGCCCGGACGGTGGACCCGGACGTGATCGTCCTGGACCTGGGGTTACCGGGCCTGGACGGGGTCGAGGTGTGTCGGCGGATCCGGGCCCACTCCGACGCGTACGTCGTGATGCTCACCGCGCGGACCGATGAGGTGGACACGCTGATCGGGTTGTCCGTCGGCGCGGACGACTACGTGACCAAACCCTTCAGCCCCCGCGAACTCATGGCCAGGATCCAGGCGATGATGCGTCGACCTCGGGGGCCGGCGACCGGGTTCGACGACGCGGGGGTCGCCACCGGGTCCGCGGGCGGCAGCGCGGTGGAGGCGCCTCCGCGGAGGATCGGGGCTCTGACCGTCGACGTCGCCGGTCGTGAGGTGAGCGTCGATGGTGAGGCGGTAGCGCTGACGCGCACCGAGTTCGACCTGCTCGCCGCACTGTCCCGAGACCCGGGTGTCGTGTTCACCCGCTCCCAGTTGATCGAGACGGTGTGGGGCCCGAACTGGGTGGGCGACGACCACCTGGTGGACGTCCACGTCGCGCACCTGCGCCGCAAGCTCGGCGACGATGCCACGCTGGGCCGCTACGTCCGCACCGTCCGCGGCGTGGGCTACCGGATGGGGGCCGGGCGGTGAGCGGCGGGGTCGGCGGCCGTGTCGGTGGCAGTGGCGAGGTGCGGCGCGGACGGCGTGCCCGGGCGAGCTTCGGTACGAGGTTGCTGCTGGTGATGGCCGGGGTGGTGGTGGGCTGCGCGGGGAGCGCGTGGCTCGTCGCCTCGGTGCTGGCGCCGGAGATCTTCCACGACCACCTGGGGCAGGCCGGGATCGACCATGACTCCGCGGAGGCCGCCCACGTCGAGGAGGCGTTCACGGATTCGATCGTCCTGGCCTTGGGGTTGGCGGTGGGCGTCGCTGTGCTCCTGGCGCTGCTGGCGAGCTGGTACCTCACCCGGAGGGTCCAGCGTTCCGTCGCCGTCGTGACCACCTCGACCGTCGAGATCGCCGGCGGACGCTACGACACGCGGGTCGCGAGCCCCGAGTTGGGGCGGGAGTTCGACGACCTGGCGACGAGCGTCAACGAGCTCGCCCGGCGACTCGGCGCCACCGACACCTCGCGACGCCGGATGCTGGCCGACCTCGGTCACGAGATGCGCACCCCGCTGGCCACGATCGACTCCTACCTCGAGGCCGTCGAGGATGGCGTGCGGGACTACGACGACGACACCAGGGAGGTGTTGTGGAGGGCCACCCGCCGGCTCGAGCGCCTGGCGTCGGACATCGTGGCCGTCTCTGCTGTCGAGGAGCACCTGACCCGTCTCCATCCGGTCCCCACCACCGTCGCGGGGCTGGTGGGGACCGCGACAGATGCCGCCCGGGAGCGGTTCGCGGACAAGGGAGTGGAGCTCACCGCCCGTGAGCTCGTCGACACCGAGGTCACCGTGGACATCGACCGCATGGGCCAGGTGCTGGGGAACCTGCTGGACAACGCGCTGCGGCACACCCCTGCCGGTGGCACCGTCACCGTCAGCACCGGGGTGCACGACACCGGACTGGTCTCTGTCACCGTCACCGACACCGGCGAGGGTGTGGCCGCCCACCACCTGGACCATCTCTTCGACCGCTTCTACCGCGTGGACACCGCCCGCGGCCGACACTCCGGCGGCAGCGGGATCGGGTTGACGATCACCCGTGCGCTCGTGGAGGCCCACGGCGGCCGTGTCAGCGCGGCCAGCGACGGCCCCGGACACGGGTCCCGCTTCACCGTCACGATTCCCGCGTCGTCACGCGGCTGAGACCGCGACCCCCGATCAGAACGGGACCTGGGTCCGCAGCAGTCCCTCCACCGGCCTCCGGCCGCTCAGGGCGCGGCAGAACTCGAACGCGTCCATGGTGAGGTTCTCTCCGGCGCCCGGGTGCCCACCGTGCTGCCAGCGCCCGCCCGCCGGGCCGGTGAGCTCCAGGTCGAAGGCCTGGCCGTGCCGACCGGCCCACTCGGTCACCACGTCGTCGACGATCACCCCTTCGTGCTCCGGGGTCGCCGTCATGGCGACACCCGTCGCGGAGGCGATGTCGATGCGGTGCATGAACGGGTCGCGGGTGAGGATCACGTCGAAGAGGTAGCCCATGGACCACCACTCGCCGTTGTCCTCCATGGCCTGCCTCCTCATCACGCCCGGTGCCCGTCGCCGATGCCTGGCGGCCCCGGGGGCCGATCGACGGACCTCGGCGATCAGTTGCTCGGTCGACAGGCCGGCGTTCTTCTCCACCTGGAGCGCCGTCATCGCGTCGATAGGGAGGCACCCCTCGCGCTTGGCCCGCTTGCCGGAGGCCAGCTGCTGGCGGACCATCTCCGGCCAGCTGGCGAGCATCTGGACCATGCCCAGCATGTGCCCGGCCATCGCGCGCACGTCCCACTCGGTGCAGTCGGTCCGGGCGCCCCATTGGTCGGGGGTGAGCCGTTCGAGCATCTCGGCCACCCGGTCGTATTCGGTCTCGGCGAGACGCCCGGCGACATCCCGGGCCAGTCGGGGTTGTCGGGGGTCGTTCTTCGAGCGGTGCTGCCCGGTTGTCGTGATCATGGCGGTGTGTCCTCCTGTGCGGTGGTGACCGGGGCGTCGGTCGGGATGCCGACGTCGTCGAGGTACATGTCGATCGCGCGGTCGACCAGCCGGGCCCAGCGGTCGCCTCCGGGGTCGTTGGCGAGTTGGGCGTCCGCCATGCCGCCCACCACCGCCACGTAGAGGTCGATGTCCTCGCGGTCGGTGATCCCGATCGCCGCGAACCGCTCACGCAGGCCGTCGAGCACGAGCACCGCGGGCGCGTAGGCCTCCGGGCTGGGGGTGAAGCCGGGGATGGTGCGCTGGTTCATCAGCTGGAAGCGCGCGAGGTCGGTGACGCAGAAGTCGAAGTACGCCCGCGCGTACAGCCGGACGGTGCCCCGGGCACCGGTCGGGGGACGCTCGTCGAGGGAGAGCATCACCTCGAGGCATTCGGTCCACGCCTGGGCGAACATCGCGTCGTAGATGGCGTTCTTGGAGTCCACATGGGAGTACAGCGACGGCGCCTTCATGCCCACCCGGGCCGCGACGTCGCGGAGGGTGAGCTGGGCTAGCCCCTGCTCACGGGCCACGTCCCACGCGGCATCGATGATCTCCCGCCGGGTGGCCTCACGTCGTTCGGCCGACCTATCGCGATTCGGCGTGCCTAACATGATTAGGATTGTGCGCCTGTGGCCCGGTGATGTCCAGAGGGGATTGGTCGCGATCCGGTCTCGGGGGAGGGCGAGAGTGGGGCCGATGAGCACAGGAGCAGCCGACTCCGCAGACGTGGCCGCCCCGGCGTAGGGTGACCCGCCCTCGCCACCACCGAATCGCAGCTCGAACTCGACGGCGTCACACCCCCAACTCCCTCACCTCGTCGGCCCAGCTGCGGGCGAGTCGCAGATCGTGGGTGATCGCCAGGACGCCCAGCCCCCTGTCGGCACGCCGACGCAGTGCGCGCGCGATCGCGACCGTGCTCAGCGGATCAAGGTGCGCGGTGGCCTCGTCGGCGATCAGATACCGGGGCTCCTGTGCCAGCGCGCGGGCCAGGCAGGCGCGCTGGAGCTGCCCGCCCGAGACCTCCGCGGGGCGGCGGTCCAGCAGCACCGGGTCCACGCCGACCTCGTCCGCCA
>NZ_JAALDW010000516.1:1178-6022 GCF_014145055.1 Dietzia sp. DQ11-38-2 | reverse complement strand
CCCGTGGCGGCGATCTGGTCGCCGAGCAGCCCGATCCGCCCGCCGCCCGCGGCCAGGCCCACCACGTCGAACCGGCCGGGGCCGGCCCCGGAGGTCACCTCCAGTGCCTGGGTACCGATCGAACCGGTGCTTCCGAGGATGAGAACGCGCGTGGTCACCTCGTCATTGTCCACGTCCGGAGCGCCCGGCGCCGCATCGCGTGGTCACGCCCGGCCCCGATGCGGGCGGGTTACCCACAGTCCCTCACCGGGCGTGTGCCAGACTGGACGCGATGTCGGCGGCCCGCGGGGCCGCCAGCGAGCCGTGAGGAGAACCGGGGAGCATGAGCGCGGACGGGCACCACACCAGCAAGGAAATCGTCGTGGGGGGCATCAGCTCGCTGGACGAGCCCTCCGTTGAATGGGGCTGGCACCAGCACAGCAGGAAGGTCGGCCTCGCCGTGGGCGGCTTCTTCGTGCTGTTCCTCCTGGCCATGCTCTTCGGCAACCACATCGGCCGGGTCGAGGACATCTGGGTGGTCGCCATCGCCCTGTTCCTCGCCGCCTGGATGTTCCACTCGCTGCGCCCGAAGAAGGATGACAGCCTGAAGAAGGCCAGGGTGTACGAGGTGCCCGCCGATCACTACTCGGTGGTCGGTGCCGCGGCGTCCGGCGCGGTCGGGACCGCTCCCGCCAAGCGCTGAGAGCCCGGTACGACGAGGCCGCCACCCGCGAATCTCGCGGGCGGCGGCCTCGTCTGTGCTCCGGAGCGGCTGGCATCCCCCGGCCTCACCCTTCGGCGGCGAGTTGGCCACAGGCGGCCGCGATCTCCTGACCCCGGGTGTCCCTGACGGTGCAGGACACCCCGGATTGCCGAACCGCCGCCACGAATGCGTCCTGTTTGTGCTTCGGGCTGGCGTCCCACTCACTGCCCGGTGTCGGGTTGAGCGGGATCAGGTTCACATGAGCCATGGGCCCGAGCCGCTGGGTGAGCAGTCGACCCAACATCTCCCCGCGCCAGGTCTGGTCGTTGACGTCGCGGATCAGCGCATACTCGATCGACACGCGACGACCCGTGGCGTCGGCGTAGTGCCGCGCGGCGTCCATGACCTCGCTGACGGGCCACCTGTTGTTCACGGGGACCAGGGTGTCGCGCAGTTCGTCGTCGGGAGTGTGCAGGGACACCGCCAGGGTGACGTGCAGCCCCTCCTCCGCGAGCCGGTGGATGGCGGGCACCACCCCCACGGTCGACACCGTCACCGACCGCTGGGACAGTCCGAACCCCGACGGTGGCGGGGAGACGATCCCCCGGACCGCGGTGAGAACCCGCTTGTAGTTGGCCAGCGGCTCCCCCATTCCCATGAACACCACGTTGGACAGTCGGCCCGGCCCCCCGGGGACCTCACCGTCCCGCATGGCCCGGGCCGCTTCCCGGACCTGTTCGAGAATCTCGGCGGCCGAGAGATTGCGCTGGAGCCCGGCCTGCCCGGTCGCACAGAACGGGCACGCCATTCCACACCCGGCCTGGCTCGAGATACACAGCGTGGCGCGGTCGGGATAACGCATGAGGACGCTCTCGACCAGCGACCCGTCGTGGAGTTTCCACAGGGTCTTGCGCGTGGTGCCCCCGTCGGCCGCGATGTGCCGGACCGAGGAGGCCAGGCGCGGGAACAACTCCGAACCGATCTGCTCGCGCAGACCGGCCGGCAGATCCGTCATCGCACCCGGGTCCGCCTCGAGGCGACCGAAGTACTGGTTGGCGAGCTGCTTGCCCCGGAACGCGGGGACCCCGAGTTCACCCATCGCCTCGGCCCGGCCCGCGGCGTCGAGATCGGCGAAGTGACGAGGGGGAAGACCCCGCCGGGGGGCGTCGAAGACGAGGGGCAGTGGCTCAACCATGATGGGTGCCATTGTGTCAGAAACCGGTCTGCACGACACACCGCCAGCGGATGCCGGGGGCCGGGCGGAGGGAATAGAGTCCTGTCATGCCCACGCGTTCGCATGACCCCGTAGAACCCGATCACGATCCGGCGTCGACCGACATCGCCCCTCTCGAGGACACCCACGCCTCCGCCTCGGCGCCGGTGCCCGCCGAAGGGGCCCGGGATGCCGGGCGGGGACCTGACGCCGGACTTCCCGATGTCTCGGCCGGCAGACTCGGATCGGCGTGGGTGGGGCTGGTCCTCGGTGCTCTGGTGACGATTCTGCTGCTGGTCTTCGTCGCGCAGAACACCACCTCGACCGACGTCCGATATCTCGGCCTCGAGTTCAGCCTCCCGTTGGGGGTGCTGATCCTGTTCGCCGCCATCGCCGGTGCGCTGATCATGGCGCTGTTCGCCGGGTTCCGCATCCTCCAGCTCCGTATGCGTGCCCGCCGAGCGCGCAAGGTGAGCGCCCGCGGCCACTGACCTGCCGACGGTGCCCGGTGCGGTCAGGTCGGGACGACGAAGGTGAAGATGATCCACACCACGACGGCGGTGGGCAGGACCGAGTCCAGGCGATCCATGAACCCGCCGTGTCCCGGCAGCATCGTACCCATGTCCTTGATCCCGAGGTCCCGCTTGACCTGGGACTCGATGAGGTCGCCCAGGGTCGCGGTGAACACGGTGAGGACGCCCAGCAGGACGCCCTTGAAGACGTTGTCGTCGAACAACAACACCACGACGAGCGCGCCCCCGACGATGGCGAACACCATCGAGCCGGCGAAGCCCTCCCACGACTTCTTGGGGCTCACCGCGGGCGCCATCGGATGCTTGCCGAACAGCACGCCTGTGACGTATCCCCCGACGTCCGAACACACCACCAACAGGATCAGGGCGACGACCCGCTGGGCCCCGAAGTCGCCGTCCGCGAGCATGGCCCCGAGAGCGCCCGGGACCGCGATCCACACGAGGACGAAGACGGCGACCGAGACGTCCCGGAGGTAGTTCTGCGGTGCCGTGGTCAGGCCCGCCATCAACAGCCGCCAGACCAGGACCAGAACCGTCGTGGCGGCGAACGCAGCGAAGGCCCCTCTGGCCCCGGCGAAGAACCCGGCCCAGACCATCGCCTGCCCGCCCAGGAGCAGAGGCAGGAGCGGGAGCCGGAACTGGGCCTGCCGGAGACGCTTGAACACCTCCCAGGTCCCGATGGCGACCGCGCCGGCGGCGACCAGGTACCAGGCCCTGGGGTTGAACGCGATGCTCGCGATGACCAGCGCCCCGAGCCCGACGCCCACGGGGATGGCGCGGGTCAGGTCCCGGCCCGCCCGCGATGGTGGAGCAGCTGCCGCGGCTGTGGGCCCGGGTGGGCCTGGCGGGGCGGTGTCCACGGCATTCTCCTCGGATCTCGGGGGTCGGTCGGCGGGTGCGTCGGTGGTCAGACCTCCATGAGGTCGCCTTCCTTGCCCTTGACGAGCTCGTCCACGTCGGCCACGAAGCGGTGGGTGAGCTTGTCGAGCTCCTTCTCGGCGGCGTTGACCTCGTCCTCGCCGGCCTCGCCGTCCTTGACGATGCGCTTGAGTTCGTCCATCGCCTTTCGACGGACCCCGCGCACTGCGATGCGGCCGTCCTCCGCCTTGGCCTTGGCCTGTCTGACGAGGTCGCGACGACGCTCCTCGGTGAGTTGCGGAACCGTCACGCGGAGGACCTGACCGTCGTTGGTCGGATTGACGCCGAGATCGGAATTGCGGATGGCGTTCTCGATCGGCCCGATCTGGGACATCTCGTACGGCTTGATGATGAGCATCCGGGGTTCGGGAACCGAGACACTGGCCATCTGGGTGATGGGGGTCAGGGTCCCGTAGTACTCGCAGAGCACCCGGTTGAACATGCCGGGGTTGGCGCGACCGGTGCGGATGGCCGCGAGTTCGTCACGGACGCGCTCGACGGCCTTCTCCATCTTCTCCTCGGCCTCGAGCAGGGTGTCGTCGATCATGTGATGTCTTCCGTTCTCTACGTGAGTGAGGTGGGGGGTCCTGCGCCTCAGGCCGGGCTGCTGACGAGGGTTCCGATCTCCTCACCGGCGACCGCGCGCGCGATGTTGCCCTCGGTGAGGAGGTTGAAGACCAGGATCGGCATCTTGTTGTCCATACAGAGACTGAACGCGGTGGTGTCGGCGACCTTCAGTCCCTGTTCCAGGCACTCGCGGTGCTCGATCCGCGTGAACAGTTCGGCGTCGGGGTTGGTCCGCGGGTCGTCGGAGTAGATCCCGTCGACGGCCTTCGCCATCAACAGCACCTCCGCTTTGATCTCGAGCGCGCGTTGGGCGGCGGTGGTGTCGGTGGAGAAGTACGGCATCCCCATGCCCGCGCCGAAGATCACCACCCGTCCCTTCTCCAGATGTCGCTCGGCACGGAGGGGGATGTACGGTTCCGCGACCTGTCCCATGTGGATCGCGGTCTGCACCCGGGTCGACACGCCCTCCTGCTCGAGGAAGTCCTGGAGCGCCAGGCAGTTCATCACGGTGCCGAGCATCCCCATGTAGTCGCTGCGCGCACGGTCGAGACCACGCTGCTGCAACTGGGCGCCGCGGAAGAAGTTCCCGCCGCCGATGACGATCGCGATCTGCGCACCCGTGCGGGAGACCTCGGCGATCTGCCTCGCGACCGACTGGACCACATCGGGATCGATCCCCACGCCGCCCCCGCCGAACATCTCTCCGCCCAGCTTGAGCATCACACGTCTGTAGCCGTCCCGCGGGTCGGTCATCGCTCTCCTCGTCCCGGACGGATCGCGCCCGTCTCGTGCGTCAAACGCCCCCCGACGTCCTCGTCGAGCGGCCGTACGGCCCATGGTGGGACCTCGTCCATTCTGCCCTATCACCCCCGGCGCCACACCGCGGCCCGCGCGTTCTGAGACGGAAACGGTCGGACACAGACCGACGGCG
>NZ_JAALDW010000516.1:0-1166 GCF_014145055.1 Dietzia sp. DQ11-38-2 | reverse complement strand
GCACCCGGGGGTCCGGGTGCCGCCGTCGACGTGGCATCCGCCACCGCGGATGCCGGGGATGAATCAGGCCTGGCCGACCTCGAAGCGGAGGAAGGCGGTCACCGTGGCACCCGCCTCGGACAGGAGCGCGCCGACGGTCTTCTTGCTGTCGGTGACCGACGGCTGGTCCAGCAGGACGACGTCCTTGTAGAAGCCGTTCAGACGACCCTCGACGATCTTCTGCAGAGCCTGCTCCGGCTTGCCCTCCTCGCGGGCGGTGGCCTCCGCGATCTCGCGCTCCTTGGCCACGATGTCGGCGGGCACCTCGTCGCGCGAGACGTACTGCGCCTTGAGCGCGGCGATCTGCATGGCGGCCGAGCGGGCGGCCGCCTCCGCGGCCTCGCCCTGGCCCTCGTAGGCCACCAGGACGCCGACCGCCGGCGGGAGGTCGGAGGAGCGCTTGTGGAGGTACACGGCGACCGGGCCGTCGAGCTTGCCCACTCGACGCAGGACCAGCTTCTCCCCCGACTTGGCGGAGAACGAGACCACCGCGTCGGCGACTGTCGACCCGTCGAGGTCGGCATTGTTGAGCGCATCGAGATCGGAGATGCCCTGTGCTGCGGCGACGGCGACGATCCTGTCGGCCAGCGCGATGAACTCGGCGCTCTTCGCGACGAAGTCCGTCTCGGAGTTGAGCTCGATCATGACGCCGTCCTTGACGGCGACCAGGCCCTCGGCGGTGGTGCGCTCAGCACGCTTGCCCACGTCCTTGGCGCCCTTGATGCGCAGGACCTCGACGGCCTTGTCGAAGTCGCCGTCGGTCTCCTCGAGTGCCTTCTTGCAGTCCATCATCCCGGAGCCGGTGAGCTCACGCAGACGCTTGACGTCGGCAGCGGTGTAGTTCGCCATGGTGGGGCGACCCTCCTAAAAGAGTTTCGTGATGTATCGGAAGTTGTTGGCGTCGGCCGGCCGGCGCGATCGACTCCACCCTAGACGCCGCGGCGCCGGTGGACCCCTCGCCCGCATTCACCGACACCTCGGGCCCGGCCCCCCCGGGAGATCCCCGGAGGGATCGTGGGCGGCCGGGCCCGAGCTGTTCGAGCGTGCGGAGATCAGGCCTCGGGGGCCGGAGCCTCGGAGGTCGCGGCGGCGATCTCCTGCGGGTCGGCCTCGGGGGCCTCGGGCAC